>NZ_JBXWSJ010000001.1:0-264469 GCF_059613365.1 Ruegeria sp. BHSA163 | reverse complement strand
TTTACCGACCCTTCGTGAAGCGCGCTTGGCGCGTGGATCGCGCCGACCTGATGGCCGAGATTCTGGAAAAGGCGTTTCATCTCGCTGAAAGCGGCCAGCCCGGGCCGGTACTGGTCAATGTCCCCATGGACATCTTTTCAGAGGTGATCCCCTCGGACAGTTTCGACCGTATCCGCGACAACACGCGCGCGCTCAAGAAACCGTCGATTGACGACGAGACAGCGGGAGAGATTGTCGAAGCGTTGGCTAAAGCCGAAAACCCAGTCGCTTATGTCGGGGGTGGTATTCTTCTGGCACAGGCCAGCGAGGAGTTGCGAGAATTTGTTGAACATATGGGCCTTCCAGTCGCGCATTCCCTGATGGGTAAAGGCGCGTTGCGAGACGACCATCCGCTTGTACTGGGAATGACCGGGTTTTGGGGCACCGAATTGGTCAACCAGTCCTGCTTGAATGCGGACTACATCTTTGCGGTGGGAACCCGGTTCAAAGAGGCCGATTGTTCCAGCTGGTATCCCGGCTATACGTTCAACATTCCCGGCTCGAAGGTCATCCATATCGACATCGAACCGCAGGAAATCGGTCGGAACTATCCCACCGAGATCGGCGTCGTTGCTGACGCCAAGGCCGCTTTGCGCGTCCTCAACCGGGTCGCCCGCGAGATGTATCCGGACGGTTTCAAACGCCCCGCTCTGGAACAGAAGATCGCCGACTTCCGAACGGATTTCAAAGCGCACAACGTGGAAATGGCGACCTCAGCAGCCTTTCCGATGATGCCCGAGCGTATTCTGGCAGATACCCGCCAGGCACTGCCCGAGGATGCCATCATCACCACTGACGTTGGGTGGAACAAGAACGGTGTCGGGCAACAGTTTGACATTTTGACGCCGGGTTCAATCCTGACCCCGGGTGGGTTCGCGACGATGGGTTTCGGTCCTCCGGGTGCGATCGGCGCGAAACTGGCGGCACCTGATCGTGTGGTGATCAGCCTTGTTGGCGATGGTGGTTTCGGCCAAAACCCGTCGATGCTGGCAACGGCCGTCGAACTCGATCTGGGCATTATCTGGCTGGTCATGAACAACAATGCCTTCGGAACCATAGCAGGTCTGCAAAAGGCGCATTACGGTCTGACCTATGGAACCACGTTCCCCGGATCAGCCGCCGCACCCGCAAACGGACCGGGCTATGCCGACATAGCGCGAGCCTACGGCGCGGAAGGGCACAGACTCAGCGCTGCTGACGAGTTGTTGCCTGCATTGGAAGCGGCAATCGCCAGCGGCAAACCAACCGTGCTGGATGTGCCAATGATCAACAACCCGACACCAACGACCGGTCATTGGAACATCCTGGACATTTATTCGCCGGACAAGGATGTTTCTCACGTCGCGACCTGACGATACTGAGCGCGGTAACTCGAACTGACGCGAGAAGACTACGAGCAGAGGCTCTTCAATCCATCGAAGACCAACCTGAATTTCCACGCCCACATCCTGATGACGACGCGGAAGGTTGATAGGATCACTGGCGATTTTGGTGAGAAAACGCGTATTCTTGACGACAGAACCTCAGGCCCTGGAGAAATCAAGCGTATCCGCGGAGAATGGGAAAAGCGGACCAACGCGGCCCTGCGCAAGATTGGCTCCCACGCGCGGGTTGATCTTCGTTCGTATGCCGAGATGGTCGAGACAGGCGATGCACCGCAAGGCCTGGCAAGACAAGATCATGTCGGGCCACGCAGATCCGCCAGGTCGCGCCGCAGACTGCAAGAAAGCGGAAGCGACGACACAGTTGCCGGAGTGCGGCGCCAGGCTGTCCATGAACACAATTCAACACTCTGGCACTCGTGGTTGCAGCTGCGCGCCCTGGAGCGTCAGAGAGACGACCTCGAAGTGGAGCGTATCGCGCGGGTGAGAGAGGCTGCCCGCAAAAAAACGGCCAGCGATGAGAAACGTCGAATGCTGGAGGCGAGATCCGAGCGCGAAGTGAAAGCAGCGCTGGAAGCTTCGTCGCAAATAGAATGTCTCAGAACCGAAACAGTATA
Organism: Ruegeria sp. BHSA163; assembly: GCF_059613365.1. NCBI lineage: Bacteria > Pseudomonadati > Pseudomonadota > Alphaproteobacteria > Rhodobacterales > Roseobacteraceae > Ruegeria > Ruegeria sp. BHSA163. The sequence goes on along the minus strand of NZ_JBXWSJ010000001.1, from coordinate 262,431 downwards.
CCAGAAAGCGGTGCGATACGGTATTCTCAGAAATTCCCTTTATGCTGGCATACTCGTTTGGGATCGCGTCAAAATGGTACGAAACCCGACAACAGGCAAAAGGGTGAGCCGTGAAAAGCCTGACGAAGACTGGAAATTTGCGGAAGTTCCGCACCTTCGTATTGTCGAAGAGGAACTCTGGGACGCAGTTCAGAGGCGTTTGGCCACGCAGTCTGCGGCCAAGCGATCGGGAAAATCGACCCGAAACCCTGTGCGCCCGTTCTCCGGGCTGATCAAATGCGGGTGCTGCGGTGGCGGCATGTCGATTCATGACAGAAACGGCAATGCCATCCGCATCCGTTGCTCAACGGCCAAAGAGAGTGGCTCCTGCAACAATAACGGGAAGGTTCGCCTCGACAAGATCGAGGGCGCTCTGCTGACCGAATTGCGAAAGGAGTTGTCTAAGCCAACCTGCATCGATGAGTTCATCCGCACCTACAATGAAGAACGTCGCGAACTCAACGCAGCGGACAAACCGGACAGGAAGAAGCTCGAACGCGCTGTAGCAGAAGCTAACAAGCTGCTATCGCGCCGTATCGAGCTTTTTGAGATGGAAATTCTTGAAGGTGTCGAAGGCGAGGCAAAGTTGAACGAGGCCAAAGAACGCGCCTCAGTTGCCGCGGACGAATTGGCCAGCTTTGACGAGAAGGAGAAGGCGCTCGAATTCAATCCTGCGACAGCATCCAGTTATGTCACGGCACTGGATGAAATGATCTCTTCCATGCAGACGCACGACGGCAATCCGAATCCAAAAGCACGTGATGCGGTGCGCGGCTTGATTTCGGAGATCGTTGTGTCTCCGACCGAGGAAGGCGGCGTGCCGGTCGAAGTGAAAGGCCGCCTTAGCGCCTTGGTTTCAAACCGTTCCAAAAAGGTGGGGGGTTTGGTGGTAGCGGAGGAGGGACTTGAACCCCCGACACGCGGATTATGATTCCGCTGCTCTAACCACCTGAGCTACTCCGCCACGAGTGAATGGCGATTTAAGCGAGGGGCAAGGGAGGGTCAAGAGGAAAAAACTGCTCCGTCTGGGTTTGTTGTTGTCGGGTATCCTTGACTGATGTCATTTGGAGGCGGCCTCAGCGACGGAGCGAATGAAGCCGGCACATTCTTTAGGTGCTGTGATTAAGATCATGTGACCACGTCTGTCCATTTCTTGATAATTCAGACCAAAAGCCGTCATGGGGGCTCCATGAACATGTGCAGAAAGAACCGGGTCTTCTGCGCCGAATAGCACGCCTCCCGGAACAGTGAGATCAGCATATCTTTGGCTGAGCAAACCTATGCTGGATTCTGCGCCCACTACGTCTTGCGAGGCGGTAATAAAGGCCGACGGGCGCAGCCCCAATGCGCCCCCGGCGCGATCTAGAAAGTCTGTTGGAGCGGGCTCGGGCGCAAACACATCTTTCAGCACAAATGGGGCCGCTTTGCGTGCCAATGGAACAGCGAAAGTGTGCCCGATCAGGTTGCGCAACCACGCGGTTCGAATTTCTAAAGGTTTGAAGACCGGAGGTGTGTCGGGCATTTCGTGGGTCAACGGCGAAAGCAGGGCCAGTGCTTTTGTAGCCTGAGGAAATTCAAGCGCCATTGACAGGGAAACGGCACCACCCAGCGAATGTCCGACCAAAACGGCGTTTTCTATGTTTTGGCTTTGCAGGAATTCTTGGATCATACGTCCCTGCTGGGGCAGAGATGCGAGCCGTGGGTCGTCACGAGTGGAATAGCCGCAACCTGGCCGGTCCACGGCCAAGACGTGAAAGTCGTTCGATAGCTCATCTACTAATGCGTACGTAAAGTGCTGAAGTTGACCCGAAAGTCCATGTATCATGACGATGGTCTGATTGTTGGGATCTCCGCGCTCAACAAAATGGATGCTTCCTCCAGAAACAGTTATAATTTTACCAAGTTGTGGAACAGTTTTTAACCCTTCCCGAGTTAGGCGACGTGTCCAGAGGTTCATCATCACGAGTAAAAGGATGAGAAGAAGGACAACTGTAAGCAAAGCCGTCATCTCAAATCTCTCCCGTTTGGCCAGACTCGGCAAAGCCTGTAAGCTAAATTTCAGTTTCCATATTGACCAAAGATGGCGTTCATGCGTCAAAAACCTCGGGTCGGTAGGCCGGTTAAGTTAGTTCTTCAAGCAATGTAGTAGTTCACTTGGGTGCATTTTTTCTTTTAGACCTCGGGCAGGGTCACAAGTTTTCGATCGAGCATTCCTTGTAACCGGATAAGATATTCTGTCAGGGTTCTTCGGTTTCGTTTAGGGTGTCCAAAGTGGGGCGAGGCAGCCCTTCGAGCAATTGAAACACTGCCCTCCTGCACTCAGCGCCTGTCCAGTCGGGTGGGAAAAACTCTGGTGGTAGATCTGGTTGGCGTAATACCACCCGCCGCCACCGATGTACCAAAAGTAATCTCAAAGTGGCGCTTTCTGTTGGTGTGGGTCGCCACGCCGCTGGCCTGGTGCGCGCCGTACGCTGCGCGGAGACCATTAATTCGCGGCAGGAACTGCGAAGATCTGTTGAGCAAAGACTCTGCTGAACCCATTCGGGCACTGAGCGGGCGGTAACCTCAAACGCCAGCAATCCATCCGTTCGTTCCGGTACTGGACCGGGACCCAGAGCAACAGTGCGACTGATCGGAGTGTAATCATTGCTGAGCATCATATCTTCCAGCAATGGAGTTCCGGAACCTTCCTCGGCTATCAGCAAATGCCAATGACTGATGGGCTTTGGGATTTGGGCGTAGATTCTGGGCGACACTGCAATTGACTGCGTACGCCCAAAGTCGGTCAGGAAATGCCGCGAAACCCGCCCGATGCGGTCACTTTCGATCCAGCCGTCCTTTCGCAAACGGTGCAGCGCTACCCTAATTGCTTCGGGTTTGACGCCAATTGGCTCGATAATACGTGTTAAGGCACCGCCAGAAATCTGAGAGCCGGGTTCTTGGGCAAGATCACCAAACAGGGATACGATTATAGACCAAACCCGCTGATTTTGCGGGTCTGTCAATTCGGCGACTGCGGACTGGAACCACGTGTCTGTACTGACCATGAAAACAGTTTAACTTATTCGGAGAAATAAGAAAAACACATTCCCCATAATGCAGGATCAATCGGCGCACATGGTCAACAAATCGTATTCCGCGACCGCTTCGTCGTTTTGGTTTGCGACTGTTACATGCCAGCGTACTTCGCCATAATCTTCGTTTCGGGGTGTTTTCTGTTTGACAGTCAGGCGAACCTTGATCGCATCCCCAGGTGACACCGGTTTCAAAAAACGCAAACCGTCCAGTCCGTAATTCGCAAGAACAGGGCCTTCACTCGGCTCTACGAAAAGGCCCGCAGCAAAACTCAGCACTAAATAGCCGTGGGCGACCCGCCCCGGGAAGAAAGGATTTCGCTCTGCCGCGGCTTCGTCCATGTGGGCATAGAACGTATCGCCAGTGAAATTGGCGAAATGCTCGATGTCTTCGAGAGTTATCGTTCGGGCTTCTGTGTGCAATGTCTGACCTGTACACAACTCGCTGAATTTGTAGGTAAACGGGTGATGAGGCTTTTGGATTTCAGTTGCGCCTGGAACCCATTTCTGCCCAATTTGGGTCAGCATATCTGGCGAGCCTTGAATGGCGGTTCGTTGCATATAGTGTTTGACCGCGCGGACACCGCCCAGTTCCTCGCCCCCGCCCGCGCGTCCAGGCCCACCGTGCACCATATGCGGCAACGGAGACCCGTGCCCAGTCGATTCACCCATCGAAGTGCGGTCATTAATGTAGATGCGTCCGTTGAAAGCCGCTGCGCCGATCACAACCTCACGTGCGACGTTGGTGTCGTGTGTGATCAGCGACGTCACAAGTGAACCGCCGCCCCGATTGGCAAGCGCAATAGCGTGGTCCACGTCTCTATAGCCCATTATCGTTGATACAGGCCCAAAGGCTTCGGTTTCGTGAACATGTGTTGCTGTGTCCGGAACACCGCAATAAAACAGCATTGGAGGAACAAAGGCTCCGTTTGAAACACCCTCGCCTTGAAGCTCGAATGCATCGGGTTCGCCGAAAACCTTTTCACTCTCCGTAGCGATTAAGTCAGCTTTGGCCATGACGTCGGCCTTTTGCGCGCCAGAGATCAAGGGGCCCATCTGAGTGTCGTCAATTCGGGGATCACCTATTGTCACGCGCGCCAGACGTTTCGTCAGGGCCTCGATCAATGCCGAGACCTGTACTTCGGGTGCGATAATGCGGCGAATGGCAGTACATTTCTGCCCTGCCTTTACAGTCATCTCGCGGCTGACCTCTTTAACAAAAAGATCAAATTCCGGCGTTCCGGCGACGGCATCTGGACCAAGGATCGAGGCATTCAAACTGTCCTGTTCAGCGACGAAACGGACAGAATTCCGGATGAGCGCATGAGTTTGGCGTAATTCCAGTGCCGTTTTAGCTGACCCCGTGAAACTTACTACGTCCTGACAATCAAGCCGATTCAGCATGTCGCCAAGGCCGCCCGACACCAGCTGCAACGCGCCTGCCGGTAAGAGGCCGCTTTCTAGCATTATGCGAACTGCCAACTCGGCAACATAACAGCTATTCGTCGCTGGCTTTACGATAGCGGGAACTCCCGCCAGCAAGGTGGGCGCCAGTTTTTCCAGCATGCCCCAAACTGGAAAATTGAATGCGTTGATATGGATCGCCGCCCCCAATAAAGGAGAGCAGATGTGCTGACCCAGAAATGTTCCCTCCCGAGAAAGCCGCTCAACCTCGCCATCAAGATAGACTTGTGTATCGGGCATTTCGCGTCGGCCCTTCGATGCGAAGACGAACATCGTACCGATGCCGCCGTCGATGTCGATGAGATGATCTTTCTGCGTCGCGCCGGTCTGAAAACTCAGGTCATACAAAGCTTGTTTGTGTTTAGACAGCTCTTGCGCCAAGGCCTTGAGCATCCGTGCTCGTTGATGAAAGGTCATTTTCCGCAGGGCCGGACCGCCAGTTTCCCGCGCATAATCCAGCATGGCCTGCATATCCAGATCGCTACTTCCAGCAGTTGCGAAAGGTTCACCTGTAATGGCTGATGGTACCACTCGTGCTCCGCTTCCGGGTTTTATCCAAGAACCCGCAGCGAAACTGGAGATTTGATGCAGGGACATATATATTCTCCTGTTTTTTGAGTTTCAGCCGGATGTTGTTGAACGCACGAGTGCGAACCTTAAGGTCGCAGGCTTGCAGGGCTCCATAATTTATTGACCAACCGTTCGGTTTATGCAAGAATTTTGTTGGGTCACTTGTAAGGCGAACAGGAAATGTCCGATACAGTTCTTTCGCGAAACCATGGTCAATGGGTTGAAATCACACTGAATCGGCCTGATCGTCTGAACAGTTTCACCGACGAAATGCATCTCGCCCTGCGTACGGCACTTGAGGTTGCCCGCGACGGTGGGGCAAGGGCAATTTTGCTCACTGGCGCAGGGCGTGGATTTTGTGCCGGGCAGGATTTAGCGGATCGAAATCCTGCTAAGATGGATGGGCCACCGGATCTGGGAAGCACGGTTCGAACTTACTATGCGCCATTGGTTCGCCTGATCCGGTCTTTGAATTTTCCCGTTGTTTGCGCAGTAAACGGTGTCGCGGCGGGTGCAGGAGCTAACGTCGCTTTAGCTTGTGACGTTGTACTGGCCGCGGAGACAGCGAAATTCATTCAGTCTTTCTCGAAGGTCGGCTTAATCCCCGATACCGGTGGCAGTTGGCACCTAACGCGATTGTTGGGTGAGGCTCGTGCAAAGGGTCTGGCTCTTACTGGGCAACCCTTGATGGCGTCTCAGGCGGAAGACTGGGGATTGATTTGGAAAGCTGTGCCGGACGACGTACTGATGTCAGAAGCCCGCGCGTTGACTGCAGATCTGGCTTCCGGGCCGACCCTTGGGCTTGCTATGACAAAACAAGTAATTCAGACGGCAGCGACAAACAATCTATCCGAACACCTAGAAGTTGAGGCCGATGCAATGCGCGTTTGCGGTCGAAGCGCCGATTACGCAGAGGGTGTCACGGCATTCCTTGAAAAGCGTGCCCCGGTTTTCCGAGGTGAATGAGATGACGCCAAAAATACGTGCTGAAAAATCGGCAGCTGCTATGTGGAGCCGGGACCAAGCCTCGCAATGGGTTGGAATGGAACTCGTCGAAATCGACGAGGGGACCGCAACGCTCGCTTTGCTGGTCGAGGGCCATCACTGTAACGGGCACGGGATTTGCCATGGTGGTGTCACGTTCATGCTGGCCGACAGTGCTTTCGCCTTTGCCTGCAACAGTCGCAACAGCTCGACCGTCGCGCAACATAACGTTATCAGTTATGTCGCGCCAGCGAGAGCTGGCGATCGTTTGACAGCCCATGCTGTAGAGCTGAACCTGACAGGGCGAAGCGGCATTTACGATGTGACGGTCATCAATCAAGACAACCTAAAAATTGCCGAGTTTCGTGGATTTTCCCGCGCACTCGGTAACCCGGTATTCGAGGAGACCTGAGATGAGGTGGATTGGATGAAAGATTTGACACCGAACAAGGCGGACCTTGAACCAATCGAAATCGCATCAATTGATGAAATCCGCGGGTTGCAGTTGGATCGCCTGAAATGGTCACTTAGACACGCGTATGAAAATGTTCCCATGTATCGCAAAAGGTTTGAAGATGCAGGCGTTCATCCGGACGATCTGAAGACGCTCGGAGATCTTGGCCGGTTCCCGTTTACGTACAAAAATGACTTGCGCGACAATTACCCTTTCGGTCTTTTTGCCGTGCCGCGCGAACAAATCATACGCATCCACGCGTCGTCGGGAACGACCGGCAAGCCGACTGTCGTTGGTTACACGCAAGGCGATATCGATACTTGGGCCGATTTGGTCGCCCGGTCCTTGCGTGCCAGCGGGTTGCGACAGGGGAACATCATCCACTGCGCCTATGGTTATGGTCTGTTTACCGGCGGGTTGGGCGCGCATTATGGAATTGAACGCCTGGGCGCCACAGTCATCCCAATGAGCGGGGGCCAAACCGCCAAACAAGTCGACCTGATAAACGACTTTAAGCCAGACGGGATAATGGTGACGCCGTCTTATATGCTCAACATTCTTGAGCAATTCCATAAGGTCGGTTTGGATCCTCGGCAAAGCTCGCTGGCCGTGGGAGTATTTGGGGCAGAGCCGTGGACGGATTCGATGCGAGCCGAAGTCGAGCAAGCCTTCGATATGCATGCGGTCGACATATATGGACTGTCCGAGATCATAGGGCCGGGCGTTGCCAATGAGTGCGTTGAAACTAAGGACGGGCCGGTGATTTGGGAGGATCACTTCTACCCAGAGATCATCGATCCAGAGACCGGAGAGGTATTGCCGGATGGTGAAATGGGAGAGCTTGTCTTTACGACGCTTACGAAAGAAGGGCTGCCCATGGTCCGCTATCGTACGCGCGATCTGACACGGCTGCTTCCGGGGACGGCACGCTCAATGAGACGTATGGAAAAAATCACAGGGCGTTCGGATGATATGATCATCCTGCGTGGCGTAAATGTGTTCCCCAGTCAGATCGAAGAGCAGGTGCTCGCAACAGTCGGTCTTGCGCCTTATTACCAAATCGAACTTTTTCGCGCCGGCCACATGGACGCGATGCGCGTTCACGTCGAAGCCATGCTTTCTGTTTCTGATGAGGCTAGCCGGAAAGAGGCATCCCAAAAGCTGGAACGCCGAATAAAAGACGTCGTTGGACTTTCGACTGAAATCCATGTCGGGGAACCAGGCACTGTTGAGCGAAGCCAGGGCAAGGCCCGACGTGTCATCGACAACCGGAACAACTAACCCTTTTCTGGAGATAACAGATTGGCCCGCACGATCGCCAAAGACCACGACCACAAACGCGCCCGTATTCTTAAATCTGCGGCGCATGTTTTCGCGCGCGAAGGGTTCGATCGGGCCTCGATGACGCAACTAGCCACCGAATGCGGAATATCAAAAGCCAATATCTACCATTATTACGAAAGCAAAGACGCAATCTTGTTCGATATGCTGGACACCTATCTGCGGCAGTTGCGCGATGGAATTTTAGGATTAGATATGCGGGGCCTGTCCGCGCCCGACAAGCTGCGCAGGGCAGTGCGGGAAATCCTACTGGCGTATCAAGGTGTGGATGACGAACACCGGGTTCAAACCAGCGGTATGTCTGCGTTGCCTCCAGATCAACAAAAGCTTCTAAAAAGTTACCAGCGGGAGTTGGTGCAGTTTCTGAGCGACATCATTGGCGACATTGCTCCTGATGTTTTCCGGGGCAACCCGGCCAAATTGCGGGCTACTACGATGTCGATATTTGGGATGCTGAACTGGTTTTATATGTGGAATACCAACGCGGACGCCGAAGCGCGGACGGAATATGCCCAGTTGGTCTGTGATCTGGCGCTAGAGGGTGTGCGCGGACTCTAAATCTTGGCTCGCAAGCGTTTGATTGGGCCCCCAAGCAATTAAGTGTTAATTGGACTCAGGAGGCTCGCAATGAATGACCCCGAACGATTTGAAAAGTTCTACTTCGCCAAAGTCGGACTGGGCGAGGCATGTGGCTGCGCTGAAAAAATAATCGATGTTTTTGAATTCAATCGCCAAGGCGGTTCTTCGGCCAAGTTGGGTTTGAAATCGGTAAAATCCCGGCGAAAATCGCTAAGGTCGTTTGCCTTGAAATACGGCCTAATTAGCCGAAAGCGCCTCAGTTAACCCTTTACGGTTTCGTCAGGCCCAGTTGATCCAGAAGGTCTGACGCCTTTTTTGTCCAACTACGTTTAAGTTCGGGGCCAGATTTATGACGAAGGCCCATTTTTCTCAGGTTTTCGGTTTTTTCTACGTTCCCCGAACCAAAGCTGGCCGCCACGCGCGGCCACCAATAGTCTACCGAGTTTTGCATTGTCTCGGTTTCCCCTTGTGCAACCAACTTGATGGCACCTTCCAAAGCAAGTTCACCGTGGTGCTCTTCAATAGGTGAAATCTCGCGGAATGCCTCGGCCAACGGTTGATAAGAGATTGATGAGAACTCGGCCAGTTGTTCGACCACCGCGTTGCTCATCAATAGGTTCATTACGACAGCGTCGGTCCAACCTTGAATCGGGTAGTTGAATACAGCCAAGCGCATATCGTGTTCGCTGCGCACGGCGCCAATATCAGCACCGCGGGCCAAACGTGCCGTCCAAGGGTGATGCGTGGCGTATCTGTCTGTATCTACTCCGAATTCCCCCATAATCCTCAGGACGCGCTCGGCGCTGTCCGTTTTTTCCAGAACGATACGCGCGGCGGCGATCCGTTCCTTGATCCCCGGGCCAAGATTGATTGCGTCCGCAAAACCCGCCGCACCGGCCAGTTCACTGTCAACAAACGTGGCCATCAGTTTCATCAACTCAGCGCGATATCTGGGTGGGACATTGGTGGGGTTTGTCAAAACGCCACCTGCGGCGAGATAGCTGTCGATGGACATGGCGTCTGACATTGGCTTTTCCCCTCTATTGGTCGTAGTCGACGACGACACGGTCAGTCAGGGGATAGGCCTGACAGCTCAGAACATAGCCTTTCTCGACCTCGTAATCCTCAAGCGCGTGGTTCGACATCATCTCGACCTCGCCTTCGATCACCTTGCATCGACATGTGGAACAGACACCTGCCTTGCAAGCAAAAGGTGCATCCATGGCGTTTTCTAAGGCTCCATCCAGAATGGATTGATCCTTGAGCAACGATATTGTTTGAGTTGATCCATCAAGAGTGATTGACGCCTGTGTCTGATTGGCCTGAGTTCGATTATTCGCTGCGTCCAACCTGCGCTTGACGCGTCCCGGTTGGGCGCTGGCAAAAAGCTCGAACTTGATTTGGCTTTCATCCAATCCATGATCGCGCAAGGCGGCCGCGATACCCAGCATCATTGGCTCGGGCCCGCAGATAAAGGCTGTGTCGACGTTGTCGACGTCTATCCAGTGCTCAAACAACTGAGCACATTTTTCCCGCGTCACCAAACCAGTAAAAAGGTCAATTTCCTGCGTATCGGTTTCCAGAACATGGATTACGTTCATTCGACCGATGTAGAGGTTCTTGAGATCCTCTAGCTCCTCGCGGAACATGATCGTATTCACGCCTTTGTTTGCGTAGATGAGTGTGAAACGTGATTTTGGCTCACGGGCTAGAGTTGTGCGTAAGATCGATAGAACCGGGGTTATGCCAGACCCACCCGCAAAGCCTAGGTAATGCTTTTCAGAGGCCGGGTCCAAGGGCGTGTGAAAGCTGCCCATGGGCGGCATTGCCTGCACAATGTCACCAACTTTCAAGCCTGAGTTTGCCCAACTTGAAAAAGCGCCGCCGTCCACACGCTTGATCCCTACCTGCAACAGGCCATCATCTTTGCCCGCACAAATTGAATAGGACCGCCGCAGCTCTTCTCCGTCAAATTCCTGTCGGAAAGTCAGATACTGTCCGGCAGCAAAGTCGAACATTTCTGCATCTTCGTTCACAGGTTCCAAAGTCACGACAACCGCATCGCGGATGGTATTGTAGATGTCAGTGACTTTCAGATCGTGAAAGCGAGCCATGCCGTGCTCCTCCTCAGATGCATTTGAAATAATCAAAAGGTTCCATGCACTCAGTACAACGCCAATGGGCCTTGCAGGGTGTTGACCCAAACTGACTTACCTTTTGAACGGCCTTGCTGCCGCAATGTGGGCACCGCTGTGGCCCGCCCGCAGGTTGCGGCGGGGCGATGCCATACTTTTCCAGCTTTGCCCGGCCTTTTTCGCTCATCCATTCTGTCGTCCATGGCGGCGAAATGCTGGTCTCTATTTTCAGATGCTCAACGCCGTGATCTCGCAGCGCGGTTTCAATATCCATATTGATAACCGAGGTCGCGGGACATCCGGAATAGGTCGGTGTCACGATGACTTTTAACGTTTCTGCATCCCACCGCACGTCCCGTACAATGCCCAAATCCACAACTGAAATCACTGGGATTTCGGGATCTGGAACAGCTTCCAACCATTCCCAAACCTGATCGGTTGAGACGCGCATTGGTCTTACCAGCTTGCGCCGGGATAGGCGCGTTGCAACCATTGCATCTGTGTCAGCAAGTGACCCAGATGCTCTGTATGCATCCGTCCGTCGCGACCACCCTTGTGCGCAAATCTGTTTTCTGGGATGGTGAGCGTCGCTTTGGTCATAACCTTTTCGATCAACGCGTCATATTGCGCGCGCAAATCCAATGGGTTCGGAGCGACGCCTGCGTCAGTCATTATCGCATCAACTTCGTCGACAGCAAACATCTCTCCTACGTATGGCCAAAGATAATCCAGCGCCCCTTGCATACGGCTATGGCTTTCCTCTGTTCCGTCGCCAAGACCCACCACAGTGTCTCGTGAACGTTCGAGATGATATGCAACCTCCTTGCGTGCTTTGGCAGCGATGGCTGCAACGCGGTCATCCGCAGACGATTGCAGCTGTTCCAAAACGATTGAATGCCAAGCGTCGAACAGGAATTGTCGCATTATGGTCCGGCCAAAATCACCGTTAGGAACTTCGACCAGCAGGACATTGCGAAAATCCCACGCGTCACGCAGAAATGCCAGGTCATCCGCGCTTTGTCCGCCCTGAATTTGGCCCGCAAGCCCAAGCCACATCTGTGTTTGACCAATCAAATCCAGCGCAATATTGGCAAGCGCAATGTCCTCCTCAAGCACGGGTGCGTGGCCGCACCATTCACTAACACGGTGCCCAAGGATCAAGGTGTTGTCGCCCATCCGCAGCAGAAACTGTGCCAATGCTTCGTCGTGGGTCATTACATTGCCCCCACGTCGTCTGGAATGTCGTAGAAAGTTGGGTGGCGGTAGACCTTGCTTTCGCTGGGTTCGAACATCGGCCCTTTGTCACCAGGTGATGACGCCGAAATGTCATTCGCCTCCACTACCCAAATCGAAACGCCCTCGTTTCGCCGTGTATAAACATCCCTCGCATTCTTGATCGCCGTTTCAGAATCTGGGGCGTGCAGCGAACCGACGTGGCGGTGGCTCATCCCATGTTGACCGCGAATGAAGATTTCCCATAGTGGCCATTCGTTTTTCATGCTGCTGTCTCCTTTTCTCGAAGATAAAGAAGGGTGAGTACTGCGGCCAAAGCCGCAAAACTAACCGTTTGCAACCAATAGGGAAGAGTGCCTTGGTTTTCTAAAACGGTACGTAGCGCTGAAGACAGGTTTACGGCGGAAAGTCCCAGAACAGTTCCCCAAATCGAAATCAGCGCGTAGGGCACTACGATCAGATGGCGCGATGCCGCAAAGAACAAGGATGCGTAGGTGATCAAAGTGAATGAGATGATCTTGTCCTGATAGGCGTAGTAAGGCGTATCAAAGTAAACAAACAGAACCGGCCATTTGAGGCCGCTGAAATGCGCCAGCCCCATGCAAAGAAAAAAAGCGACACAAATCAGCAGCAAAATGCGAAGTAGCGATGAAGGAGGGTTCATATGGTCACTCCGCAGCAAGATTTCTTGCACGTTTCTTTCCGGCATGTGCCAATAGCCCCTCGCGCACCCATTTGCCGTCGTCCCACGCCTTGTTACGTGCTGCAAGCCGATCGACATTGCATGGGCCGTTGCCCTTGATGACGTCAAAGAACTCGGACCAGTCAGGTTCCGAGAAATCGTAATGTCCGCGCTCATCGTTCCATTTCAAATTTGGGTCAGGAATTGTCAGTCCGAGGTAATCGGCTTGTGGCACTGTTTGATCCACGAATTTCTGACGCAGTTCGTCATTGGTATTGATCTTGATTTTCCAAGCCATCGATTGCGTCGAGTGCACCGACTCTTTGTCGGAAGGTCCAAACATCATCAAAGACGGGAACCAAAAGCGGTTTAATGCATCCTGCGCCATTTTACGCTGTTGGGGCGTACCTTCTGCCATCTTGCGGATCGCGTCATATCCCTGTCGCTGGTGAAAGCTTTCTTCCTTACAAATTCGGATCATGGCGCGCGAATAGGGTCCATAGGACGTGCGTTGAAGCGGTACCTGGTTCATGATCGCTGCGCCATCTACTAACCACCCGACTGCTCCGATATCTGCCCAATTGAGTGTCGGATAGTTGAAGATCGACGAATATTTCATTCGACCGTCCAGCAGCATTTCGGTTAACTCATCGCGGCTGACGCCTAGTGTCTCAGCCGCGCAATACAGGTAGAGACCGTGCCCAGCCTCGTCCTGCACCTTGGCCAGCAGAATTGCTTTTCGCTCAAGCGTAGGGGCGCGGGTTATCCAGTTACCCTCAGGCATTTGTCCAACGATTTCGGAATGAGCATGCTGACTAATTTGCCGGATCAGGGTCGCACGGTAATCATCGGGCATCCAGTCCTTGGGCTCGATCTTGATATCTGCGTCGATCTTTTCCTGAAACTTACGTTCCTGTTCCGTCATTTCTTCACGGGACTTTACGCCGGTTCTAGCCGTCTTGATCATCTGAGCGTACATGCGGGCTCTCCTCCCTTAGACGCGTTCGAGAATTATTGCTGCGCCTTGGCCGGCTCCGACGCACATAGCGCAAAGCGCATATTGGCCTCCGGCGCGACGCAATTGAAATGCTGCGGTCATCACTAACCTGGCACCAGACATGCCCAGCGGGTGGCCGATGGAAATTGCTCCGCCATTTGGGTTCACATGTGCCGCGTCGTCAGGAATGCCCAGCTCTCTCAGGGTGGCCAGACCTTGTGCAGCAAAAGCCTCGTTCAATTCTATCACATCCATCTGGTTGATGCTCAATCCGGCGCGGGCCAGCACTTTTCGAGTGGCGGGAACAGGGCCAATCCCCATAACACGAGGCTCGACCCCGGCGACCGACATGCCGACGACGCGTGCTATCGGGGTTAGCCCATTGCGCGTTGCAGTCTGTTCATTGGCCAGCAATATTGCAGCGGCACCGTCGTTGACACCCGAGGAATTCCCGGCTGTCACGGTTTTTTCAGGTCCGTTGATCCCCTTTAACGTAGAAAGTTTTTGCGCGTTCGTACCTGGACGAGGATGTTCGTCGGTATCGAATACAATCGGTTCACCCTTGCGCTGAGGGATTGTGACCGGGGTGATCTCCTCCTCAAACACCCCGGTCTGGTGCGCCGCGGCCCAACGGGCCTGGCTGCGTTCGGCAAAGGCATCCTGATCTTCGCGGCTGATGCCATATGTTTCCGCAACGTTATCCGCTGTTTGAGGCATCGAGTCGATACCAAACTTCTGCTGCATCTTCGGGTTCACAAACCGCCAACCGATAGTCGTGTCATAAACTGCATTGTCGCGGGTGAAGGGTGAAGTTGCTTTTGGCATAACGAAAGGCGCGCGAGTCATGCTTTCAACGCCCCCGGCGATGACCAGGTCATAGTCACCAGAGCGTAGTGCCCGCGCCGCCATACCCACCGCGTCCATGCCGCTGGCGCACAATCTGTTGACAGTCGTACCGGGGACATCGACAGGCAGTCCTGCTAAAAGGGCTGCCATCCGAGCGACATTGCGATTGCTTTCCCCGGCCTGGTTTGCATCGCCGTAGATCACATCATCCACGCTGGCCCAATCGGTTTCTGGGTTTCGCGCAATCAATGCGGAAAGTGGAATGGCGGCCAGATCGTCGGTGCGCACCTGGCTTAAACTTCCGCCATACCGCCCGATGGGGGTACGTTGTGCATCACAGATAAATGCTTCCATTTAAAGGGCTTCTCCGAAACCGTGGTAATTTGATTAGGTGACCGTTGGGTCGGTTAATATTCGCCCAGTCGATTCGGGACAAGAAAAATGTAACACGAAAATCCAAATTGACAAAAATCGGTAACATAAAAAGTGAAATCAACTCGTCAGACTGCAAGCTTCAGGTTGGGGGATTTCAACACCTTCTTCTGGTGGGCGGAACATTCGAGATCAGATCACACTGGGTATTACCATTACCATTCGAAGGATGGCTTGACGCTGAAGACCCTGCGCAGCAATTTCCGCTTCAGACATGTCCCAATAAGCCTGAACTTTCTGGGCTTTGGTGTGTACCTTCTCGAACTTAGTCAGCGCTTTGGCGGCGCTCTTTTAAAGATCGTAGCCACCTGCGGACAAGGCATTGAACTTGGTACCGACCTTCATTGAAGGTTGCATATTCGATGTCTCTTTTTGATTAGGATTTTTTCGCCTTGAAACGTAATCGATAACTACCCGTTCAGGCGGGTTAGGCTGTACATAACCGATATGCGCGGACAGAATTTCTGAAGTTTCGGAACTACAAACCAGATGCATCCGGTTTTTTGGGTTCAGCGTAGTTGAACACCCCCAGCTATATATTTTGGGATAATCGAGTGCCACTAACACGAAGTTTTTTTTCACTTCTTCGAGGGGTCAATTCTTGTGTTCAAAATGACAAACTGGAAATTAGGGTTGAACAGCTCGTCAGCTCGCGCCAGTCTTTTGTCGATTTCAGAAAATTTCAGGTTTTCACGGGAGACTAAGTGGGATGTCGCAGGCAATAGAGTATGAGAAGATAGGTGATGTTGCCGTCCTTGCTGCCAACAATCCTCCGGTCAACGCGCTCGGCTTAGAAATACGTAAGGGGATTATCAACGGTTTAGAGAGCGCCGAGGTGGATGGAGCAAAGGCAGTATTGATCTATGGCAAGGGCCGTACGTATTTTTCCGGCGCAGACATACGTGAATTCGGTAAGCCACCAGTTCGGCCATTTCTGCCGGATGTGTGCGACCGCATTGAATCCTCACCGTTGCTGGTGGTATCCGCCCTGCACGGCGCAGCGCTGGGCGGGGGGCTTGAAGTTGCGCTATCCAGCCACTATCGCATAGCCATTCCCACAACCAGAATTGGTTTCCCCGAAGTCAATTTGGGGCTTATCCCAGGTGCAGGTGGCAGTCAGCGCCTACCGCGTATCTCAGGTGTCAGCGCTGCGTTGGAAATCATTACATCCGGACGCCACGTACTTGCGCCCGAAGCATTAGAATTGGGTATTTTGGACGAAGTTCAGGATGGTGATCCTTGCGAGATCGGTCTGAGTTACGTGCAGGCGCTTTTGCAACGATCAGCGCCGCGTCGGCCAATTTCGGAGCTGCCTTCGCCTGCCGGGATCGACTTTGACGCAGCCTGCGAAGCAATGCTGAAAAAAGGTCGGGGGCAGTTATCCGGGGCGGTGGCCGTGCGGGCGGTGCAAGCCGCTTGCGAAGCCGATAGTTTTGCGGCGGGGCTGGCACGCGAGCGCGAGCTGTTTCTGGAGCTTATGGGCACAGACCAGCGCAAGGGTCTGATCCACGCCTTTTTTGCCGAGCGAGCAGTTGCCAAGCTACCCGAATTGAAAGGTGTCGAACCGCGGATCCTGCATCAGGTTGGTGTTGTCGGCGGCGGCACGATGGGGGCCGGAATTGCATCTGCGGTACTATTGGCAGGCTTACCAGTTGTGATGCTTGAGATGTCGCATGAAGCGGCCTACGCTGCAAAGAACCGAATTGCCTCCAACCTAAACGGCGCGGTTAAACGAGGTAAGCTGAGCCAAAGCGATTTTGACGAAATTCTCCAAGACCGGCTTGTTCTGGCTATAGACTATGGTGCACTCAGCAACGTCGATCTGGTGGTCGAGGCCGTTTTCGAGGACATGGAGGTAAAGAAGCAAGTGTTCTCGTCATTGGATGCGGTTTGTAAACCAGGTGCGGTTTTGGCGACAAACACGTCCTATCTGGATATTAACGAGATAGGGGCGACCACTTCACGGCCCCAAGATGTAATTGGGTTGCATTTCTTTTCCCCTGCCCACGTGATGAAGTTGCTTGAGGTCGTTGTGGCGGATGAGACGTCTTTGGAGGTTATGGCCACTGGGTTTGCTTTGGGGCGTCGATTAGGCAAAGTTTCCGTTCGCGCAGGAGTTTGCGACGGTTTCATTGGGAACCGCATTCTCAATACCTACAGAGCTTGTGCCGATCATATGGTTTTGGATGGGGCGACCCCTTATCAGATTGACAAGGCGCTGACTGATTTCGGTTTTGCCATGGGACCATTTGCTGTGTCCGACCTTGCTGGTCTGGATATCGGTTGGGCGATGCGCAAAAGGAAAAGAGCAGAAGGGCTGAACCCTCAAGCCCGCGACAGCACATATGCCGACAAGCTGTGCGAGGCAGGGCATTTCGGTCAAAAGACGGGCAGGGGGTATTACGTCTACGAACCAGGTAAACGGACTGGCACGCCAAATCCTGACGTCATGTCTCTGGTTGAGGCAGATCGTGATGCACAGGGTATCGTCGCGCGCTCATTTTCAGACGAAGAGATTTTACGCCGTTACATGGCCTCGATGGTTAACGAAGCCGCCAAAGTCGTTGGCGAAGGCATCGCAAGTCGTCCGCTGGATGTCGACGTAACATTGCTGTTTGGCTACGGTTTTCCGCGTTTTTTTGGGGGGCCATTGAAATGGGCGGACTTGCAGGGTTTGCCCGGAATACTAGAAGACATTCGGAAATGGTCGAACGAAGACTCGTTTTTCTGGCAACCAGCGCCGTTGCTGGAACAACTCGTATCTGAAGGGAAAACCTTCGAGGATCTGAACGCGCATAACTGAAACTTGCTACGAGCGATAAGTTTCTACTATCAACCCATCTAAAAATTCAGTTTTCACGGGGCTGCAGATAGAAAGAAGTGCACTTTATGACAATGCGCGTTCCGCTGCGGTTCGGATGGCTTGGATATTCTCTCCGTAGATATTCGGGTTTTCTACTGATCCACCTTTGAATACTGCCGATCCCGCAACAAGCACATCAGCACCTGCCTCCGCGACCAGAGGTGCGGTACTAGGATCGACGCCGCCGTCAATTTCGATGTGTATTGGCCGATCCCCAATCATTTCGCGCAGACGGCGCACTTTGTCGGTCATGTCGATGAATTTCTGGCCACCAAAACCGGGGTTTACTGTCATCACGCAAACCAAATCCGCCAAATCCAGCAGGTGTTCTACGGATTCCGCCGACGTGCCAGGGTTCAGCGCAACGCCTGCTTTCATTCCCGCCGCCCGGATCGCCTGCAATGTACGATGAATGTGCGGGCCAGCTTCGATGTGCGCCGTCAGGATGTCCGCTCCTGCATCAGCATAGGCCTGAATGTATGGATCGACCGGCGTGATCATTAGGTGTACGTCCATTACCGTTTTCACATGCGGACGAAATGCTTTGACTGCCGGGGGTCCAAAAGTGAGATTGGGAACGAAATGACCGTCCATGACATCAACATGAACCCAATCTGCCCCCTGTGCTTCGATGGCCTGAATTTCCTGCCCAAAATTTGCGAAATCGGCAGAAAGGATCGAAGGGGCGATCTTGATCTTACGGTCAAAGCTCATTTTGGCCTCATGCAATACATGGATTTATCAGCGCGTATATCCGCGATTTTTAACAAAGTGTAGAGCTTGCGGCGCAATACCGGCATTTACAAAACTTTCATCAAACCGACACATATTCGTTGGCCGCCGTCTATAGCTGACCTCCAAAGTCAATTGGGGGTGGCACGTGCTGCGGATCGAGAAACTGACCAAACGCTTTGGCGGCAATATCGCCGTAGATTCTGCAACGCTGGACGTCGACAAGCCCTGCATGATTGGAATTATCGGTCGGTCAGGCGCAGGGAAATCAACGCTTCTGCGGATGGTCAATCGACTTACGGATGCCAGCGATGGCAAAATTGTTTTTGAAGGCCGCGATGTTACAACATTGAAGGGTCGCGAAAAAAGGGCATGGCAAGCCGATTGCGCAATGATCTTCCAGCAGTTCAATCTGGTTCCGCGCATGGACGTTGTGTCAAACGTGCTGCATGGAACGCTGAATCGGCACTCAACACTGGCGACAATGTTCAATCTATTTCCGATGGAGGAAATCCATCGGGCAATCGATATTCTTGATCGTCTTGGTATTGCCGAGCACGCGCCGAAAAGGGCCGAAGCCCTTTCGGGAGGTCAGCAACAAAGGGTCGCCATTGCCCGCGCCCTGATGCAGGACCCGAGGATTATTCTGGCAGATGAGCCCATTGCTTCGTTGGACCCAATGAACGCTCAGGTCGTGATGCAGGCGCTGCGTCGTATCCACGAGGAAGACGGTCGCACTGTAATTGCCAATCTGCACACACTGGATACCGCGCGTCGGTATTGTGATCGCGTCGTTGGAATGCGGGATGGTCGCATAGTATTCGACGGGTTGCCCGAGCAGCTCACGACAGGAGTCGCACGCGAAATCTACGGTGCCGATACAAGCTTTTCAGAAGAAGCGACATCAACCGAGATCGATACGCTCGACGCCACGCAAAAGGCTCTTATGGAAGCTGAAGCAACCATTTAAGCCGACAAAAACCTTTCATCACCTGGTCTGATGAGAGGCCGGGGACATCAACCTGGAGAGAGACAGATGAAAAAAATAGTTGCTGCCCTTGTTGCGACCACGGTTATGGCCACACCGGCCATTGCTCAGGAAATCAGCGAGTTTCGCATCGGCCTTTTGGGCGGCGAAAACGCGCAGGATCGCCTGAACAATAATGAGTGTTTGCGTAAGTACACCGAAGAAGAGCTGGGCGTTGAAACCAAACTGTTCGCCCCTGCGGACTATGATGGTGTCATTCAGGGTTTGCTGGGTGGTACAATCGACATGGCATGGCTTGGCGCGTCGGGCTATGCAAAGACGTATCTGAGCGATCCCGAAGCGGTCGAGCCGGTACTGGTTAAAGTCAATGTCGATGGCGGCTATGGTTATTATTCGATCGGTTTTGCCCGTAAGGATAGCGGCATAAACTCGCTGGAAGACATGAAAGGCAAGACCTTTGGTTTCGGTGACCCGAACTCGACATCCGGTTATTTGATCCCGTCGATTGAAATCCCTCAAGCCACTGGCGCGACCATGGACTCTGGTGACTACTTTGGTGAAGTTAAATTCACAGGAGGACACGAGCAGACCATCGTTGCCGTCAACAATGGGGACGTTGATGGCGGCGTGACCTGGGCCGATGGTCTGGGCGATTGGGAAGACGGCTTTAACTCGGGCGCATTGCGTCGCGCGGTTGATGCGGGCTTGGTCGATATGAACGACATGGTCATGATCTGGCAATCAAAGCCGATCCCAGAAGGCCCGATTGTTCTGCGTACGGCCCTTCCAGCTGACGTCAAAGAGAAAATGACAACGCTGATGGCGGGGCTGGCCGTGAAAGATCGCGATTGCTTTTACGGCGTAGCGGCAGGTGAAGCCAAAGCGTTTGAGCCGATCACACATGACGCTTATGAAATCATCATCGAAGCACGCAAGCTGAAGTCAAACTAAGCTAGCAGTTCAATATATTGGGGTCTGGTGTCTCATCAGGCCCCGATTTCCGCGCGGGAGCATTCCATGACAGACCAGACCGCTGGGTTCCTCAGCGTTTCGCAAATCCGCGATGAATATACTTCACTGACGCGACGCAAACGGGTCTATGGTGGCATTCTTCTGATCGTATTCATAGCCGTTATGGCTTCGGGGTTTCGTATTGCCGACAATCGAAATGCCGGGAGCTTTTTCGATGGCTGGCATCGGATATTAGATTATCCAACTGTGGTGCTCTCAGAAGCATGGGAGAAAATCGCTGAGATGCCTTTGCATCTTGTAGCCTTTTTCCCCGCTTTGGTAGAGACCATCAACATTGCCGCAGCCTCAACTTTGATTGGAACCATCGCAGGTACATTTCTGGCGCTGATGTCAACGCGTGGAATGGCGCTTTGGCCATCTCAGATCCCGCTTTTCAGACGTATCTCGGACATCTGCCGCGCAATACCCGAGATCGTTATCGCCTTGGTTTTGATCTTTGTTCTTGGTGGGGGTCCTGTTCCGGCAATGATTGCAATTGCCATACACACTGCGGGTGCATTGGGAAAATTGTTTTCCGAAGTAAACGAAAACGCGTCACTTAAGCCGGTCGAAGGGTTGCATTCCGTCGGAGCCAATTGGTCTCAGCGGATGTATTTGGGCGTGATTCCTCAGGTGGGTCCGAACTACGTGAGTTATGCTCTGCTGCGGTTTGAGATCAACATTCGAGCTTCGGCCATTCTTGGATTCGTCGGTGCAGGTGGACTTGGTTATGAACTGCGCAACGCGATGTCCTGGGGGCAGGGTCGCTATGACGAAGCTGCGGCAATCTTCATTTTGCTATTCGTGACTATCGTAGTCGTAGATCAACTCTCGGGTTTGCTGCGGGAACGACTGACTCATGGTTCCAATAAAGGGGCACGGGCATGAGCACTTTTGCAACCGATCTGAGCGTCGATGACCTGAAGACCGAAGCGAGCCGATTATTCAATCGCAAGCGCCTGACAAATTTCGGGCTTCCTGCACTGTTGCTTGCTTACCTGACATATGTGTTCTTTGCGTTCGATGTGCCTGGCCTTACCTCACGCGCTGATTGGGAAAACGGTAAAACTCTGGTTTCTGACAGCTACAGCTACAAAACGCACGTCGAAAGGGATAACCGCAACGCCCAGATCGCGATAGCGATCGAGGGCGAACGCAAGGGCACCTATCCGGAAGGAATGACACCTGATTGGGTGACATTGGGCGAAACGACTGTGATCGATCTTGAGGACGGCCACGTCGTACGTTTCGGCCCGGAGACCGTCGAGTATGACATTCCAGGCTATGGAACGGTTCGTGCAACGCCGACGCGGACAGCAGGGGTACAAGCCGAACTGCCTGACGGAGAAATTCCAGAGTGGATAAATTTGTCCAAAAACCGTTTGGCCGTAACAACAGATGCCGGGCGATTAACCGTAACACGAAACAGGTCCGAAGTTTTTCGTTATTTCACCGGATGGGAGCTGTTCTGGTTCACGCTGGACAGTCCTTATTATGGTCAATCCTTTACCGAGCTTGCCGAGCGGGCCGTATCTGGTGAAGCAAGCGAGATATTTAGCGATTTCTGGACAAACAAGATGTGGCGGCATCAGGACGTCGCCTGGGCAATTTTCGAAACAATTCTCATGGCCTTTCTGGGCACATTTGGTGCGGCGATGGTCGCGCTTCCGTTGGCCTTTCTGGCAACGCGTAACTTTAACCCGCTAAAATCAGTACGTTTTTTTACGCGCCGGGTTTTTGATTTCGTGCGTGGGGTGGATGCCTTGATCTGGACAGTAGTACTGGCCCGCGCTTTTGGTCCGGGACCGCTGACCGGCGCGTTGGCAATATTGATTACGGACACTGGAACCTTCGGAAAAATCTTTTCGGAAGCGTTGGAGAACGTTGATCAAAAACAGATTGAAGGTGTGCAATCCACAGGGGCAAATGCGCCCCAGCGGTACAGGTTCGGCGTGATCCCTCAGGTAACTCCGGTTCTACTCAGTCAGCTACTTTATTTTCTGGAATCCAATACCCGCAGTGCCACGGTAATTGGTGCAATTACGGGCGGCGGCATTGGCTTGCTGTTGACGCAGGCAATCATCACGCAAAAAGATTGGGAGGAAGTAGCATACTACATAATGCTTATTATCCTGATGGTGATGTTGATGGACTGGTTTTCGGGCTGGCTGCGTAAACGCCTGATCCAAGGTAAGACGTAACAAAGCATTAACCGCAAAAACGAAAACGCGGCTGGCGACAGCTAGCTCGCGTTCAGATATCAGAATTGAAAAACAGACAATGACACGCCTCCGTTCCGACAAACCTTTCCTCCATCCCGATTGCCAGATTTCCAACAGTAGTTTTGGGGCTTTTGTAGAAATCGGAGCCGGGACACGGGTCGCAAATTCGGAGTTCGGGGATTATTCGTACTGTGACCGAACTTGTGATATCGAGAATGCGAGGATCGGCAAGTTCTCGAATATCGCCAGCTTCACGCGAATAGGTGCAACTGATCATCCCATGGACAAGGCCTCGTTGCACCACTTTCATTATCGGTCGGCCAGCTATTGGGACGATGCTGAAGATGATGCGGAGTGGTTTGAATACCGCGCGAGCCGAAGGACCGAAATTGGGCACGACACCTGGATCGGACATGCTGCGATAATCAAGCCCGAAGTCACTATCGGTCACGGGGCAGTTGTCGCATCCGGAGCAATAGTCACCAAGGACGTAGCACCATATACAATCGTTGCAGGCGTCACGGCCGAACCTATACGTCGGCGTTTTTCAATGGATATTTCCGAGCGTATGACAGCGTTGGCTTGGTGGGATTGGAGTCATGACCGCCTTAGAGAAGCTTTATCGGATTTCCGAACTCTGAAAGCCGAAGCATTTCTGGAAAAGTATGAATGAAGCCCCAAAACACATCATCAGACTAGCGCTTTCGTCTAAATCGAGCCTGTGGTTCAGTCCTAGCTTTACCTTCTCAATGATGATCGAAGTGCTCAGCCGTTGCCTGTCTTCATTCCTCGCTCAGCGTTAACGTCACGCGCTCGCCAGCAAAAACGGTCTTGCCGAACTCTACTGGTTGTCCGCTGGAATCCGCGTTGATGCCTAGTGAATGAAGAACCGGGGCGCCTTCGGATAACTTCAGGTGTAACCCTTGCGTTGCGCTGGCTGCTCTGGCTGTCAATCGCGTCGACACTCGAGTGTAGTCGTCCACTCCGCAGAGCTGTAGTGCGCGCGTGACTGAACCCGTCTGTGTTAGGGCATCCAGAATGCCGGGCAGGCGCTCTGCCGGAAAAAGGCTTTGAAACATAGCGATTGGTTGACCATCGGCTAAGGACAACCCATCGTATACATGCACCGCGTCCCCAGCGGTAAGATTCAGTGCATCAGCTTCAGTTTCGTCAGCAGCTCGAGTAGTCAGTGCAAGGATCTTTTTCCCGGGAATTTTGCCGCTAGCGGAAATACTTTTGTGATACCGGACGCGCTTTCCGATGGGGTAGTCCGTGGGTCGCGCGGCGACAAAAACTCCCGCACCTCGTCGAGGGTGGACCAATCCCTGTTCGGCCAAATCCAAAAGCGCGCGTCTGACGGTGTGTCGATTGACCCCGTGCTTGGCTGCTAATTGCGCTTCGGTCGGCAGGCGGTCTCCGGTTCCGTAACGGCCCTCTGCAATGTCAGAGGTCAGATTCAGGGCGATGCTTTTCCAAATCGGCGTTTTTTTCATGTCACCAAAAATTCACACGGTAGAGGATTGCGCGCACGAAAGCGCAACTGTATTATTTGTCTAGTTGTATAGTATAGGCAGACAACCTGGCCAAGAGGCTTTGATGGCGGAAAATTCGGATATTTCAGCAGAGGCGCGTCGTACGTGGATGGGGCTTTTGGCCCGCGTGCCCCACGATGCGTTAGAGGATGCTTGGACAAAAGCTGCGCTAAGCCCAAAGTTTGAGTGGCTGCGCAGACCCGAGGTGGGCGGTGTTATGATCCAAGGGCGCACAGGAGGCACGGGTGCGCCGTTCAACCTAGGTGAAATGACGGTCACTCGATGTTCGCTGGCGCTGCAGAGCGGACCGATTGGTCATGGATACGTTCAGGGCCGATCCAAGTCCGCAGCTGAAATAGCGGCGCTTGTTGATGCGCTCATGCAAACGGGAACGGCGGATCAAGTGAAAGATCGGGTGATCGATCCGTTAATGCGGCAAATGAATGACACTAAATCTGCCCGAGCAGCAAAGGCCGCTGCCACCAAAGTCGAGTTTTTCACGATGGTGCGTGGAGAAGACACATGACCCAACACACGCAATTTTCTGGCGGATTTCAAAACGCGCCGGTCGACGCCGCCCATGCGTTTCGCGCCGCCATGACCGTCATGGCGCGCCCGGGAGAAATTCGGGAGTTGAAGGGGGTCTTGCCTCCTGGGCCGTTGTCGGTCGCCACAGGCACTTTGCTGCTGACGCTTTGCGATCAGGAAACATCAGTTCACTTAGCAGGCCGAATAAACACGTCGGAAGTTCGGAATTGGCTTGTTTTTCATACGGGTGCCCCGATCACCTCAGCGGCAGAAGCGGATTTTGCGGTGGGAACTTGGGATGAGTTGATGCCCTTAAGTTCATACCGGATTGGAACTCCGGAATACCCTGATCGATCGGCGACACTGATAGTGGAATGCGACGAATTGCTTCCGCAAGGAAGCGCTCTGCGTGGACCTGGCATCAAACAAGCCAGCCACCTTTCACTGCCGGACATCGGGGTGCTGCAGGATAATGCTCGGCTTTACCCACTTGGATGCGACTTTTTCTTTACCAGCAACGATAAGATCGCGGCGCTGCCGCGAAGTACACAGATTGGGGTGGGGGATTAGACAATGTATGTTGCCGTAAAAGGTGGCGAGAAAGCCATCGAAAATGCCCATGCCTGGTTGGCCGAAGAAAGGCGCGGGGCGATCGATGTAGCTGAGCTGAGTCTGGCACAGATACGCGAGCAACTTAGCCTGGCCGTCAATCGAGTTATGGCCGAGGGATCACTGTTTGACCCTGATCTCGCAGCATTAGCAATCAAGCAGGCTCGGGGTGATTTGATAGAAGCGATCTTTCTGATCCGCGCCTATCGCACGACGCTGCCGCGCTTTGGATACTCAGTTCCGGTAGAGACCGGTAAGATGGCTTGTGACCGACGAATATCGGCAACATTCAAGGACGCCCCAGGTGGGCAGGTTCTTGGCCCAACATTCGACTATACGCACCGATTGTTGGACTTCAAACTGGCTGCTGAGGGCGAGGTTGCTTCGGCGCCAGAGGCCTTACCTAGAACAAATCCAACGCCGCATATTACCGAGTTTCTGACGGGCGAAGGTATCATTCAGGACGAACCGCCAAGCGATGCTACACCCGGTGACCTGACACGCGAGCCAATGGAGTTTCCGTCAAACCGTCCGCTTCGTTTGCAATCCTTGACGCGCGGGGATGAGGGGTTTGTGCTGGGTATGGCCTATTCGACCCAGCGCGGTTACGCACGCAACCATGCGTTTGTCGGTGAGTTGCGGATCGGCAAGGTCGAGGTCCAGATGGACATTCCCGAACTTGGATTTGCAATTGATATTGGGGAAATCGAACTGACTGAATGCGAGACGGTAAATCAGTTCAAAGGCTCAAAAACGGAACCTCCCCAATTCACGCGGGGCTATGGGCTGGTATTCGGGCAATCAGAGAGAAAATCTATTGCAATGGCTCTGGTGGACCGCGCCTTGCGTTGGAAAGAACTAGGCGAGGACAATATGGGCGCTCCTGCGCAGGACGAGGAGTTTGTGCTTAGCCATGCGGACAATATTCAGGCGACCGGCTTTCTAGAGCACATCAAACTCCCGCATTACGTTGATTTTCAATCTGAACTGGAACTGGTGCGCAAACTGCGCCGAGAGGCTGAAGAACGGGTTACAATGAAGGAGGCGGCAGAATGAGGGCAGTCGTCTTCGATATCGGCGGTGTTTTGATAGATTGGCAACCGCATTTAGCATGGACCGAGATCCTTGGTTCAGAAGATGCTGCGCGCGCATTCCTTGAAAGGACTGATTTCAAGGTCCTCAATGCACGTGGAGACAACGGGGAAAGCTTTGTCGATCTGGCACAGGAAATAGACGATCCGCGGGACCGTAACCTGTTCGCTGAATACGTCGCGCTATACACGCGAACTGTTGAAAACCCGATACAAGGAACATGGGACCTTTTGGGCCGGCTCAAAGAGGTGGGAACGCCAGTTCATGCTATAACCAACTGGTCAGCGGAGACTTGGCCCGAGGGATTGAAGGTTCATCCACGATTGGCTGAGGTGTTCGGTACCGTCATTGTTTCCGGACAAGAAGGCGTCATGAAGCCAGACGCGCGAATTTTCCAGCTGCTTTGCGAAAGGGCAGGAATTGCCCCTGAGGACTGCACCTTTATCGATGATGGGTTGCACAATATCGAAGGCGCTCGTGCCGTCGGCATGGATGGCATCCATTTCACAACACCGAAGGCGTTGGAGATCGCGTTGATCGAAAGAGGTTTCCTATGAGCGAGTACAATTTTGCATACTTAGACGAGCAGACCAAGCGTATGATACGCCGCGCCATCCTCAAAGGGTTGGCAGTACCGGGATATCAGGTGCCTTTTGCCAGTCGAGAGATGCCGATGCCCTATGGCTGGGGCACAGGAGGCGTGCAAGTCTCGGCCGCGACGCTCACACCGGATGACACTTTAAAGGTTATTGATCAGGGCGCTGATGACACGACGAATGCGGTATCAATCCGCAAGTTTTTTGAAAAAACAGCCGGAGTCGAAACGACCGAAGAGACGGAAAAAGCAACGATCATTCAAACCCGTCATCGAATTCCGGAAGCGGCTTTGCGAGAAGATCAGATTCTTGTTTACCAGGTGCCGATCCCTGAACCTTTGCGTTTTCTAGAGCCCCGAGAGACCGAGACGCGCAAGATGCACAGCCTAGAGGAATACGGGCTGATGCATGTGAAGTTGTATGAGGATATCAGCCAGCACGGCGCTATTTCGACCTCTTACGCTTACCCGGTAAAGGTGTCGGAACGGTATGTGATGGATCCATCGCCAATCCCAAAATTCGATAATCCCAAGTTGGAAATGAACGCGATACAGCTGTTTGGTGCAGGGCGCGAACAACGAATCTACGCTGTGCCGCCGCATACCAAAGCCGTCAGTCTAGACTTTGAGGACTATCCGTTCGAAGCGACCAAGGCTGATCATCCATGTGATTTGTGCGGTGCGGAGAACAGTTATCTGGACGAGGTAATTACAGATGATGCAGGCAACCGCATGTTTGTCTGCTCGGACACAGATTATTGCCGGTCCCGGCGTGAGGCGGGTCACGCAGGCCGATTAGCTAAGGAGGACGCGGCGTGACCCCCCTGTTGCAGGTGAAAGGCATCGAGAAGCGTTATGGAACCCGGATCGGATGCGCTGAAGTGAGTTTTGACCTCTACCCGGGCGAGGTTATGGGCATTGTAGGCGAGAGCGGTTCGGGCAAGTCGACGTTGCTGAACTGCTTGGCTGGCCATCTGGAACCTGATGCAGGACAGGTGGTCTTTGATACAAAAACCGATGGCCCGATGGACACAGTTACCATGTCCGAACCTGAACGCCGGATGCTGGGGCGGACCGACTGGGCATTTGTGCATCAACATGCGCGCGATGGGTTGCGCATGTCGGTAAGCGCCGGAGGCAATATCGGTGAGCGGCTTATGGCAGTCGGCGAGCGCCACTACGGTAATATCCGCACCAAAGCAATTGACTGGTTGGGCCGGGTCGAAATTGATGAAACCCGTTTAGATGATCGCCCAACTTCTTTCTCTGGCGGTATGCAACAGCGATTGCAGATTGCGCGAAACCTAGTGACCGGACCCCGATTGGTGTTCATGGACGAACCAACAGGTGGGCTGGATGTTTCGGTTCAGGCGAGGCTGCTGGATCTGTTGCGCGGACTGGTGCGTGAGATGGGGCTGAGCGCCATCATCGTCACCCATGATCTGGCCGTTGTGCGACTGCTGGCAGACAGATTGATGGTCATGAAGGATGGCCACGTGGTCGAGGCCGGGCTGACTGATCAGGTACTGGACGATCCGCAGCATGCCTACACACAGTTACTCGTCTCGAGCGTTTTGCAGGTCTGAGGTGGCCAACAATGATTGAACTCAAAAACGTAAGTAAGAGTTTTACGCTGCATAATCAGGGCAGTGTAACGATCCCGGTAATGGAGCGTACTTCGCTGAAAGTAGAGTCGGGTGAATGTGTTGCATTAACCGGGGCCTCGGGCGCGGGCAAATCCACTTTGATGCGGGTGATCTACGGAAACTATCTGGCCGGGTTGGGACAGGTCTTGGTCGCCGGGTTGGATGTGGCAAAGGCTGAACCGCGCGAAATTCTAAAGTTAAGGCGTGAAACGCTGGGCTATGTCAGTCAATTCCTTCGCGTTGTTCCAAGGGTGCCGACACTTGAGGTTGTGGCTGAACCATTGCTTGCCACAGGCAGTGATAAGCAAAAGGCTCTTGAAAAGGCTGCGAGTTTGCTAACCCGGCTTAGTATTCCTGATCGGCTTTGGCCGCTCAGTCCGACGACCTTCTCAGGTGGTGAACAGCAACGTGTGAATATCGCTCGGGGATTTGCTCACGACTACCCGGCGATGTTGTTGGACGAACCAACGGCAAGCTTGGATGTAAAGAACCGCGAAACAGTTCTGACACTGATCAAAGAGGCAAAAGCACGAGGAGCTGCCATTGTTGGAATATTCCATGACATTGAAGCCCGCGAAACAGTATGCGACCGAGAGGTCAATGTCTCGGAATTCACACCGGAGATGGTTGCATGAGTCTGGCACCTGTAATCGCGATTGTGGGTCCCTCTGGGGTGGGGAAGGACAGCGTAATTGAAGCTTTAGAGACCCGTTTCCTTGGATATCGGCGTGTAAGGCGAGTAATTACACGGCCCGAAGGAGAGGAAGGCGAAGACTTTGATCGGGTTTCACCCGAGGCATTCGCACAAATGGTTTTGGACGGTGTATTCGCTTTGAATTGGGTGGCCCACGGCTTGAGCTATGGCATACCCAAAGACGTCGAAGCGCAGCGGCAAAACAGTGACGCTGTTTTGGTCAATCTTTCCCGTTCGGTATTGTTAGAAGCACAGCAAACGTTCGGCAATCTGATCGTAATTTCATTGACTGCGGATGCCGAAGTACTGGCGCAACGGCTTTTGAGGCGAGGACGGGAAAGCAACGAAGAACAAAAGCGGCGACTGCGGCAGGCCAAAGCACCATTACCCCAGGGGTTGAAACAAGTTTTTGTCGTCGACAATTCAGGAACTCTCGTCGAAACAGTGGACAAAATCTTGGACCGCCTTCAGTCGGTGAGAGCGTAACGGTGAATCAAATGAAAGCGCCCGTCTTCTGCTTCACCAACCAATGTCAGGTCATTGATCTGAAATGGCACTGGCAACATCGGTGCCAGATCGCGGTCCAGTGTCGTTTTTACGATTTGCAGTATCGACTTGTCCAGCTTGCCGCTAAGGGTGATGTGAAATCGAAACTCGTCCAAGACGTAAGGATATCCCCACTTCAACAGGTTTTGATCCTGTTTGGGGGTCAAGCCGGCAGCGCGGCGTCGATCCAGTTCGCTGGCAGAAGGTGGATGGCGAAACTCGTCAAGCTCTTGGACGCATGCCGCAGCCAAATTGTTCAGTTCGCTCAAATCGCCGATCGGACGCAAGGCAACAAATCGACCAAGGCGGGCAACTTCGAGGCCGTCCAGCCTGATCGGAGTCAGGTGGCTCGCCAGAAGCTCACACGCACTTTGCAATTCCGAAAGTGTTTGCCCTTGGCGCAGGTGGAAGGGTGG
This sequence comes from Ruegeria sp. BHSA163, assembly GCF_059613365.1. Lineage (NCBI taxonomy): Bacteria > Pseudomonadati > Pseudomonadota > Alphaproteobacteria > Rhodobacterales > Roseobacteraceae > Ruegeria > Ruegeria sp. BHSA163. The sequence goes on along the minus strand of NZ_JBXWSJ010000001.1, from coordinate 232,127 downwards.
TTTCATCGTCGCATGAAGACCGTACTTTCGCGGAACGTCCGTGACAGCAGAAACATTGATGCCCTCTGCGACCGGATGCGTGACTTCGACGCCGCGCGCCATGTCCCAACCCAGCCAGCTGGTCGCGAACTGCGCCCACGGAGCATCCGTTGGTGGCGAAAAATAGATAGCGTATCGCGTAAATGTCACATTGGCCTCCTATTGCGTGGCCGTTCCTTAGCTCAAACATTGTGAAGTTCAGATGACAGAAGAATTGATCCTTGCCAATGCGTCGGTTGTATTGACCGACGAAACCATTACCGGCAGCGTTCGAGTCGTTGGTGAAACCATAACCGACATCGCAACCGGATCTGCGATACCAAAGGGCGGAATAGACTGCGAAGGTGATTACATCAGTCCTGGTTTGGTAGAGCTGCACACGGATAACCTGGAACGTCATATCCAACCTCGGCCACAAGTCGATTGGCCGCATGCCGCAGCAATAATCGCCCACGATTCGGAATTAGTGAGCACAGGGATCACGACAGTTTTCGATGCAATGCGGGTTGGATCCATCCCTTCAGGTGCCCGCAGGTATCTGAAATACGCGCGGGGCCTGTCACAGGAGCTGTGGCAGCTGCGAGAGGCAGATGCGTTGAAGATCAGCCATTTCCTGCATCTGCGCGCCGAAGTGTGCTCGGAAACCCTAGTTGATGAGTTGGATGAATTTGGCCCAGATGACCGCGTTGGTCTTGTGTCGATAATGGACCATACTCCGGGACAGCGGCAGTTTCGGGATATTGGTAAGCTGGAAGCCTACATGAAGGGCAAATACGCGATGGATGACGATACATTCATCCAGCATGTATCGCACCTAAAAACATTACGTGATCGGCACGGCGAACAGCATGAAATTGAAACCGTCAAAGCTGCGCGCCGTTTTGGGGCCGTTTTAGCCAGTCATGACGATACGACCGAGGAACAGGTCAAAGTATCCGCAGGCCACGGTATTCGTCTTGCCGAGTTCCCGACAACCATTGAAGCGGCACGGGCCTGCCATGATCATGGCATCAAGGTCATGATGGGTGCACCGAACATCATTCGCGGTGGATCTCATTCCGGGAACGTTGCTGCGCAGGATCTCGCTGAACTTGGTTATTTGGACATAATGTCTTCGGATTACGTGCCTTCCTCACTGTTACTTTCGGCGGTACAACTGGGGGATATCTGGGGCGGTTTAGCCCGCGGAATCAGAACAGTGACGCAGGCACCTGCGCAAGCCGCCGGATTGAAAGATCGTGGAGAGTTGAGACCTGGGCTGCGTGCCGATTTGATCCGGTTTCGGATACGCGCCGGTGTACCAGCATTGAATGCTGTCTGGTCACGTGGGCAGCGTGTCGCCTGATCCAGCGCGATAGAACAAATATCGGTCCGGAGCGATTGTTTTCGGGCCTTTAATCTGATCAAGACCCACCAAAGGCTGCCCTGAGATCAATAAACCATCAGGCAGCATTACCTTTGAAATCAAAGGACTCAGGCGGGCGGCCTCGGCAACGTCTTCGGCCTTGATGCCTCGCCCGAAATCGTAGTGTGCCAAAATAATTCTTCGACCCATACTGGCGAGCTTTTGCAGCATCGGTTCTGCCTCGCCCTGTAGAAAGTCTTGGGCCGGAGGCACACAAGACGGATGACATTGCAGCGCGCGGTCCATGACCCAAATTCGCCGATCTGGCAGAATTTCTCTCAGATGATCATACGTGCGACCATTTCCAAGCCCCATATCCAAAACATCGCCCTCACGGCCGGCAATTTGATTGGCGGCCCAGTTCAGACCATCCCTTTGAGCGGTAAGGCGGCGCAGCATGGAATCCAATCGGCTCATCCATGGTCTCCTTGGTTATTCAGTGTTTCGAGATCGGCCCAGACAGTTGCGGGACCTTCAAGAAGCCTAACTATCAGTTCCCGGGTAAATGCCCAGACAGCTTGATCGTGGACAAGGTGATGCGTCAGCACACCTAAGGGTTCAGAGTTGTCTGCCAGCCCTTCGCGGCGATCGCGCAGCAGGCTCACTACGTCGCCGACAATGATGTCCGGTTCGATCAAACTTCGAGTTCCATGCCAATCAATCGGGTCGATGTGGGTATTTATCTGTTCAAGCCCGGGCGCAATAAATCTGGTTTCGCGTGGCGTGGCAGTCGACAGGAATCGAAAGCCCAGAATAGGCAATTGTTGAACGGTTTCTGCAGCAATTCGGTTCCAAGGTGGGACAAACATGGGGCACAGACGGTCACCAAACAAATTCCCCAATTTGTTTTTTCCATTTTTAATTTCAGCTACCATTTCCGCCATTGGCCGATGCAAGCGAAACTCGGATTTCTTTTCAACGTCAGGGGCATGATTCTGATGCGCCCAACCGTGTACAACCGGGATCAGAAAGGGACTGTCGGCACAAAAATCAACCAGCGAAGTTCTAGCTTCCTGAGGAATTACCGCTAGGTGAACGGGTAATTCAAGCGACTCTGAGATTGCCGTAAGAGTTTTAAGTTGATCCGTAACAGAAATTGCGTCGTCGTCCCGCCACCAAAGCGGAAACTCTAAATCATCTGCTTGCCAATGTCGCAGTTCGTTCCGCAAAGGAGTCCAGTCGACGCTCATTGTTTGGCTTTCCAAATTTCTTCTGAAATTTCGACTGATTTATTTGCCCCATCGACTCCATGAGTCATTTTGGCTCGCCTTTTGTTTGACAGCACCGTTTTTACGGCCTTGGCAAGGGTTTGAGCATTCAGGTCGGAGTTGGCGACCGTAGCAAATCCAGATTGATGCGCCAGGCTGCGCGCGCGCAATGTTTGTTCGACCTCGTTACCATCGTCGAATGGGATCAAAACGGCAGGAACACCGGTTTGAAGCAAGTCCATCGCGGTGTTGTAACCGCACATGCTGACCGAAGCGGCCGCCAACGGCAGCATCTGTCGAAAGTCGGGCCGCACCGATTCAATGGTAACTGGCGCGCCTTCCGCCAATTCCGTCAGATGTGCTATGCGGGCCAGAGCGTCTTGACCGCCAACCAGAAGTCGCCAGCGATGGCCCTGCATTTTCCGAGCAGCCTCGATCGCCGCGTGAAAAATCGGCTGTCCGACCGAACCTCCGCCAGCACTGACCAAAATCTCTCCGGTCCCCAAGCCATCAGGGTGAGGCTCAGGGGAATTTGGGGCAACAAATCCTGTATATCGTAACCGTCGGGCCAGTAAGTCTGATACCGGCCAACTGACGCTTAACTGGGTAATCGAAGGTTCAGAATGTACCAGAACGGCATCATAGAACTGCCCTATAATTTCATCCGTCCTCTCAGCCTTTGATGGCTTGGAAGGTGGCGCCAGAATGTCACGGATCGATGCAAGAATGATTGGTGGTTTTGTCAGAGCGCGAGCTGCTGACAAAACATTGAGAAACTCGGCAGTAAGTGCTCGCCGTCCAAATGGGAAAAGTTCCGTTATTAATACGTCTGGCTGAAACGAAATTAAAGCTTTCTCCAAGGCTTCGGTTCTGGCGTCCATGTAGTTGAGGTCAGCGACCTCACTGTACTGATCTAATAATCGCGTGAAGTGAGTGCCGTCTGACCGGAGGGGCGGCAACCCAAACAATGTTAATCCTGTCGTGTCCAACTGCGGTGCTGGCAATCCACCCGAGACTACAAAAACTTGATGCTGTTTTTGTGAAAATGCCCGGCCCAAGGTCAGCGCCCGGCTCAGGTGCCCTGTGCCCAACAGATGTGTCACGACGATCATGACTTTCATCCGGATACCTCGTGCCTTGGCAAACGGAGCGGGTCAGGCTCGGCCCGCATGGTATCGAGATGTACTATGTACAAACGGTTTCTCTTGATTTTGAAAGGTGCGGGACCTTGAAACTCCCACCCGGATGCCTTCGCAAGAATGACCCGCATTATACCTATGTGACAGACAGCCAAATTTTCACCTTGCAGCATTTGAAGCCAAGGTTTCAATCGCGCCCACAGCTCGGCCGGGCTTTCGCCTTGCGGAGGGCGGTAGTCCCAGCCCCAGTCCTCAATATGACGAAAGGTGCTGTCTGGTTCTGCGATCAAATCCTGACCGCGTTGACCTTCCCAATGCCCCCAGTCCATTTCGGTAAGAGCATCTGAAATGCGCGGAGAGCGACCCGCAACCAATTGAGCAGTTTCTTTGGCTCGTTCTAGCGGACTTGACCACAACACCGCGCTATTCCAAGGGGCTGGCAGGCTATAGCCGGACAACTCGGAACGAGCCTCTGCATCCAGCGGGATGTCGGTGCGGCCCTGAATTTTGCCAGCGCGGTTCCATTGCGTATGTCCGTGACGCAGCAGTGCAAGACGGTTCATGATCGTGCCTCCAATAATGGTCGAACTGCGGTCCAAAACCGCTTGGTTGCTTTAGGCAAAAGGTGACGTTCTGCAACATACTTACGCGCACGCGCGCCCTCAGAACGGCGCAAGGAAAGATCGGCCAAAAAATTCTGGATTTGGTCGGCAAGACCCCGGGGTCCGTCTTCGATACCAGGATAAGAGGACGGCATAAGAACATCGCGTACTCCGGGTCGATCTTGCGCTGCAACTGGCAGCCCTGCCGCCTGCGCTTCAAGATAGACCATGCCATAGGCCTCATTCACGCCCGGCCAGACAAGTATAGACGCACTTTCGTATTCGCGTTGCAATTGGATCCGGTCCAATTGCCCCAAAAATTGAACCTTTTTCCCAAAGGGCTCCATCAACGATAGAACGTCGTGTCGGGCAGGCCCATCGCCAGCAATATTCAGTTTCCAATCACCGGTCAAAAGATTCAGCGTTTCTGCCAGAATTCGGTACGAAGCCAGTTTGTCCCCGCTTCGCATCATCCCCACGGCCAGCATTGGACCGTCATTCAAGGACGCATTGGGCAATTCGTCGATTGGCAGAAAAGGCGGCATTTCAACTAACACCTGACTTTTGAAACGTTCACGTTCCAACGCAATCAGGTCATTTGCGGTGTGATAAAAAATCAGGTCTGCCGCATCGCATGCTTCATGCGCTGCTCGGGCAAAACTTGCCCATGGCCCTGTTAGGCGACTAAGCGCTCTGGTACTTTCAAGCTGAACGTAAGGGATCTCACGAGCTTTGCAGACTTTTGGTCCCAATAGGTCGGGGGCCTTGTAGTAGTTGTGGTAGTTTACCCAAATCTCGGTGTCCCGCGGAAGCTCGTGAATCAGGCGATTTGCCTCGATTTGTGCCCGTTCCAGCAGTTCCGCTTGCGTAGCTGGGTTGCCTAACTTGTCGTAGATTCGCAGTTCCGACGCTAAATCCACCCGATCTCCTTGAGCTTTGATTGCCGCCATCAGGTTTCGGGCCATTTCCCGATCTCCGGACGGTTTTGAACTGTTCGGAGATTTCATAGGCGCGTAAAAAGCAACCCTTGCCATCAGATGAGACCCGCACACATTTCATTTAACCGTTTTGACAACCGGGCAATGCCGGGGGCCATTCGAAATTCGGCAAGTAGACGTGTGTATGCAGCGTCCGCCATGTGTGCGGCGTTTTCGGGGTTTTCTGCGACTTCAATGATCGCGTCCGCCAAAGCCGTTGGTTCGTCCCGGGACAGAATACCATGCGTGCCGTTTTGAATGAATTCGGGAATGGCTGAGACTGGCGTCGAAAGGATTGGTAGACGCTGAGAAGCAGCCTCCATCAGAACATTTGGCAGACCGTCGCGGTCACCATCCGTTGCTATGCGACTGGGTAGTACGAATAGGTCCGACTGGCGTATTTCTGCGACGACCTCGGGTTGATCACAGGCACCTTTCCAAGTGATGCGATCCGACAATCCTCTTGAGCTTGCATAAGAGCGCAGTTCCCGATCCAGCGCGCCGCCACCGATATGCGTCCAAAACCAATCCAGCGATGAAGGAAGAAGGGCGAAAGCGTCCAAGAGCCTGTCAAACCCCTTTTTTTCGACTAATCTACCGACCGAGAGCATACGGAAAGGGCTATTGTTCGCGCGTTCGGTTCTATCTGGCGGCTCCGGAAAACGGCTTAGGTCAAGACCATGGTAAATCAGATCCACCCGGTCGGGGTCGTCTGCCAGACCTCTCAGGTGGTCGGCACCGATAGCCGTGCAGGTCGCTCCAAACGTGGCTCCGTAAGTGACCGCTTGTAATTTTTCCCGCTTCTCCCAGTCCGGAGATGTCCAAATGTCCTTGGCATGAGCCGAGAAACTCCAAGGTAGATCGCGCATAATGGCGGCGTACCGCGCAACTGAAGAGGGCGTGTGCAGGAAATGTGCGTAAAGCGCCCGTGTTCCCGCGGGTAACTCGGCGGCCAATACGCAAGCCTGCCCGAATCGACGAATACGATTGTGGGTTGGGTCGCGACGCAAATCCTTACGAAAAATCCGGTAGGCGGCTTCATATCCGGGAAGGTGAACCGCAATTCCCCGCGCAGCGTCCAATCGATTTGGTTCGTCGTAAAGATACTCGGGCAGGTAGTGCACCTGCCCACGGAACTTGTCGTGCAGTGGATGGCGTTTGGTGTCCGTTGGATGGCGAAGAGACCAAATATCGAACGAGTGGCCTGCATTCTGCAGCGCAACAAGTTCCTGAGCGATGAAGGTCTCGGATAGGCGCGGCCAGCCTTTGACCAGCACCGCCAGATTGGGGCCTTTAGCGTTCATCCCGTCGCGCGCTCTTGGTCCGGTTCCAGTAATACGTCGATACGGTTTGCTACATAATCGAGCCCGTCCAGCAATCCGCTTTCTATGGCCTCGGATGGTAGCGGTTGGTTCGGCAAATCTCGAATAGCGCGGATCATGGCCTCTGGCGTCAGCCCGTCGCGTTTTTCGTCCAACATCCGGACAAGTCCCAGATCCTCGGCCCGAGAGGCGCGAATCCATTGCTCCAGCCGTGGTGTAGTGCGTGGAACAATGACGGCTCGTTTGTCAAAAGACAGAACCTCGCAGAACGTGTTGTAGCCACCCATACAGACGACACCAGCCGCGCCAGCAAACAGAGTTTCGATCTGGGATTCAAATCCAACCGCCGTGACGCGGCCATTCAATGCGGCAACGCGTGCCTCGAATTCGTCGCGCAGCTCACCTGACAGGAAAGGGCCGTAAACCAGTATTGCGCGCGGCGAAAGATTCTCGTCTTTTTCGTAAGCCGAGAGCACTAGATTCACCATCGCTTTTCCGTCACCACCACCGCCGGGCGTAATTAATATATAGGGCTGTTCGGGCGCTTCACCGATTGGCCCCAAATCGCGTCGCAGATAACCTGTCCAATGAATGCGGGCTTGTGCAGCAGGGCTGAGCGGCAAGCCGATGGTCGGATCGTAGACAGAGCGAAGCCCGTACACCCAGATTTCGTCGTAATACCTTTCGGTCGCGATTAGCGCCTCTTTCCGCTCCCATTCAGCGGCCAAAACTTCGGGTTCGTCCAGAACATCACGAAGCCCTAACACCAGCCGTGTGCTGCACGAGTTTTCCAGATATTCAAGCGTCGGCAGCAATTCACCGCGGAAGCCGGTGGGTTCTTTGTCAACGATCAGCACGTCAGGATCAAAATGCTGGACGGCCGTCTTGATAAGATTCGATCGTAACTCGGTCACTTCATCTATGCCCATACCAATGGTCTGCGACGCATATGATCCGTCGGCTCTTTTGGTGACTCCGGGCAATCGCACGTGATCGACACGTTGCGGAAAGGTGAAGCGACCGGCAACTGGCGAACCGGTCAGAATCAGAGCCGATGCGCTGGGATCTGCCTGTGTCAACGCAGAAGCCAAAGCGCGAGAGCGCCGTAAATGGCCCAGACCGAACGTATCGTGACTGTAAAATAGGATGCGCGGTGCGCGGCCTTTATTTTCGTTTGTTTTGCCTAGGCTCATGCCTTTGCCTGCTTCAGGTTTCGATGCAACTCCGCGCGTTTGCACCCTTTATCGTACATCTTCTGCCGCCACTTGCAAAAGAGGCAAATCGCCACTTGTCAATACGCCAGACACTTCGAGTAGGAAAATGCGATCCTTTTGTTTGTCTGACCTATTTATCCGTCGTAGCGCAACATATGACCCCTGCACTCGGCAAGAGCCGGCCACTAATGCACTTTATTGGCGGTCATATTCAAATTTCATTGGCTTGAAAACCGTTTATGCCAAGCATAGCGTTCGGAACACGGACAAAACACGAATTCGGGAAGCCTTAGCACAAGGTTTGAACCACACCGAAAGCTTATGTACTCTATCCGTCAACTTTGAACTGGATGAAAAAACTATGAAACTGAAACTCTTGGCCGCGTTGGTCTGGGTACTTTGGTCCGTAACAATGGGTCTGCCCACCGAGGCCACAGCGCAGAGTTCTTTGATCCCAGGCTATACTTCTGGAACGAGTGAGGATGCAGCGCCTGAAGGTGATTTGGCCGGAGCGATCCGAGCCGCAACAGAAGCAGGTGCCAGCGTAATAGTTATCGACAGTACGGGACAAGTTGTTTCGGCGACTGGAAATAGTAAACCCGGCGATGAAACATCGTCCGACCCCATGGCGGCCGGTTCGCAGTTGATGAAGGCGCAAGAGCGGTTCTCGAAATTCCGTGCGGCTTTGGAGTCCCGGCTTGAGGCGCTGCCTTACTCGATATTCGAGGTGCAATACATCCTGCGCAACACGAGCCCGGATGGCCGTATCCAGTTCTACGTCGAGCTTTTGGGCTGGAACATTCTGTTCCTGCTGGTGGGGCGCTGGCTGTCCATCGAAATTTACGGCAAGCGAATTGCCCGTCGCTATGTTGTGTCGCGGATTAAGGAAAACCCGATCGGCTATCGCGAGAAAATGCCCTTTCTGGTGATGCGTTTTTTAACAGGGATCGGGGCGACAATTTTTGCCATGCTCTTTGCCCTTGTGGCTGGTTTTCTGGTTTTTGGCAGAACCGAAGATATTTCGGTTCAGTTTACGGTTACAGCCATTTTTACGGCATATTTTCTGTCGCGCACGGTTTCAGATCTGTGGCGAATGGTATTGTCACCTTATCTAAGCCAGTATCGTTTGCCACCATTCTCGGACCGGCACGCAAAGAGGCTTTATTTTTGGGCTTCGGGCTTGGCTACTTTTGACATCATCGTGGTGATGTTTTCCACCTGGGTGGCGGATTTCGGGCTGAACTATAATGTTTATGCAATGGTATATGGCATCCTGACATTGGTGGGTGCCTTTGGGAACATCCTTATGATCCTGTTCAACGCCCGCGCCATTTCTCATGCAATACGAGGTGGGCGAGCTGCAGACCAGGTTTCTTGGTTACTGCGGTTTGTGTCTTTTGCCTGGGCACCTGCTTTGATTGTCTATATTGTGTTCAGCTGGTTCAGACTTGCGGTGGATCTGGCGCTGGAAAATCCGATTCCGCTACCGTTAATCGCCAGCACATATCTGATCTTTATGTCCGTGGTCATAGCTTATGGGGCAATGAACTATCTGCTGGAAAGGTACTTCGATCGTTCCCGTATGATCGAAGAGTTGAACTCCGAAACTCCCGAAGGTGAAAGCGAAGTTCTCGAAACTGAAGAAGCTGAATTGCGAAAGCACTATCTTCTGACCTACGAAGACCTTGCCCGGCGTGTGGCAGGAATCCTTGCCTTTGTAGTAGGCGCGTATGCACTGGTGGTGATCTGGTACCCGGATGCCGATTGGAGCCAAGACCTGCCGATCGAACGGGCTCTGGATGTGATGGTGATCCTGTTTATAGGTTATATCCTTTTTCACTTTTTCCGTATTTGGATCGACACGAAAATCGCAGAAGAGTCCGATGACGGCGGTGTCGAAGCAGAGCTGGGCGACGAAGGCGGTGAAGGCGGACAGAGCCGACTGGCCACGCTGCTTCCACTGTTCCGTGGGGCCATTCTGGCGGTTGTTGTCGTCACAATCGCGCTGATCATCCTGATGGAACTAGGCATCAACGTCAGCCCATTGTTTGCAGGTGCAGGTGTGGTCGGTTTAGCCGTGGGTTTCGGTTCGCAAACGCTGGTGCGTGATATCTTTTCGGGTGCGTTTTTCTTGATGGATGATGCTTTCCGCAAAGGAGAATATATTGATATCGGCGACGTAAAAGGCACGGTCGAGAAGATTTCGGTGCGATCGTTTCAGTTGCGCCACCATTTGGGAGCGCTCAACACCATTCCTTTCGGCGAAATCAAAGTGCTGACGAATTACTCTCGCGACTGGGTTATTATGAAGTTGCCGCTGCGCGTGACCTATGACACTGACGTGGAAAAGGTTCGAAAGCTGATTAAGAAGCTTGGTCAAGAGTTGTTGAGCGACCCCGTAATCGGAGAAAACTTTATCCAGCCATTGAAATCGCAGGGTGTGATTGAAATGCAGGATTCAGCCATGATTATCCGCGTAAAATTCATGACCAAACCCGGCGATCAGTGGTTGGTGAGGAAAAAAGTCTACCAGGAAATTCGCGAACTCTTTGCACGGGAAGGTATCCGGTTCGCCCACCGCGAGGTAACGGTTCGACTGGCTGATGAAAAGGAAGCTCAGGATTTGTCACCCAAGCAGCGCGAGGTAGTGACTGGTGCGGTGCAGGCCGCCATCGATGAAGATTACCTTGATGACATTGGCCCTGGTGGAGATGATCGCTAGGGAGTGTCCAAGACGCCTTGGCATACTTCGTCAATAAAGCTTTTGCTGTTTTGGTGTTTCGGGATTACTTGGCCCAGCGCAAAATTCAATCGCCGAGTGAAGCCCATTCCGGGGCAGAAGTGCCCAGCCGACCAGCGGGCAGATTCCAACGCATGTTTGCGGGTCCAACGGTTAAAGCGGGCTTTAGGCGGTGACCGGGCCCCCATCCTGTATCTTCCGGCGTTTGAGAGTAATCCTCAATTGAAGCGGTGGTAATGTTTCCCTCAGTGCCGGTCTTGGCTAAGCTGGCCAACAGTTCGGCAGTCCTAGCCAAGGAAAGGCGTGCTGTCATGACTGTGTGTCCAGACGCAGCTTCGGCCATTGCGGACAGCGCTGCCGCCGCCATCAAATAGCCCGTCGCATGATCCAATGCCTGCACTGGTAGCGGAGTAGGTTTATCAGCGTTAGCCCATTCCATTCCGGCGTGCGCAATGCCTGAGCTCATTTGCACCAAACTGTCAAAGCCGCGTCTGTTGGCCCAAGGTCCCTGCCAACCGTAAGCATCCAGAGTAACTTCGATTCTGTTCGGAGCCAAACCGTCACGTGCGGTTTTAGTCAGGCCGAGCGAATCCAGGGCGCCGGGGCGATAACCGTGAATAAATACATCTGCTTGGGCAAGAAGCTCTCTCAGGCGATCCAGCCCTGATTGCGATTTCAAATCCAGATAGGCACAACGTTTACCCAAAGAAACACCTGTTATGACCCCCGGTTCGTCCCAGCCAGGTGGATCAATACGCAAAACATCTGCTCCGAAACCGGCAAGTGTTCGGGTCGACACAGGCCCGGCCAAAATGCGTGTCATGTCCAAAACCCTTAACCCAGCCAAGGGTCGGCTTACGGATGCTTGTGGTCGATCACGAAGCTTGACGCCTCTTGGAGACTGCCAGCCTATGAGCGGGTCGCGAGAAATTGCCCGGCCCTGAGGATGGTCCTGCCACTCAGCCCGGCTTCGCATGGCGGCGGCGACGCCACCTTCGGCAACGATCGCGCTTTCAAGATCGGCAACGGTCCATCGGCGAATAGCCCTAGCCACAGATTCCCGATCTACTTCGGCTTTAAGAACCCCCAGCGCGGCCGCCCTGTGGTGAGGAAGGTTGGTGTGCAATCTGATCCAGCCGTCCGCTGCACGGTAATCCCCGGCAACGGCGTCCCACAAGCTTGGCATCTGCCAGCCGTCAGGTTTAAAGGATTCGCCGAACCATAGCGAGGCAAGACGATGGTCAACTGACACCGACTGACTATTCGCGGTCAGGTTTGTTACTGTCATCAGACGGGAAAGTTCTTGCCCCACAGCGGCGTAACTCAATGTCGCCAGCTCTGAAACAGCAAAGGCGCTGGGCAGGTCGCCTGTGCCCGCAGACTCAAAAGTACCGGGGGCCGGGAGAGAGGCAAGAAGGCTCATTGTTGGTACGGATCCAAACTGTCGCGCAGGCCGTCACCAAGGAAGTTGAATGCCAAAACAACAACGATGATTGGCAACATTGGGATTGCAGTCCAAGGGTAAATTTCGATCGACGCTAGGTTCTGCGCGTCGTTCAGCATCACACCCCAACTTACTGCTGGGGCACGCAGACCGAGGCCAAGAAAACTGAGTGCCGTTTCACCTAGGATCATCGCGGGGATAGAAAGCGTGGCCGAGGCGATAAGATGAGACATGAAATTCGGCAGCAAATGTTTTCGGATCACCCGACCCGAACTTGCCCCCATCATCTCGGCGGCACGTACGTATTCTTCTTCTCGCAGCGACAGAAACTTGGCACGAACGGATCGGGCGAGCCCAGGCCAGTCGAGGATGCCCAGAATAATCGATATTATGAAGAACACCGCCACAGGACTCCAGTTCGATGGAACAGCAGCGGATAAAGCGAGCCACAAAGGTAATTCGGGCAATGAGCGGAGGATTTCAATAACACGGTTGATAACCCAGTCGATCTTGCCACCAAAATACCCAGCCATAGATCCGAAAAGAATGCCTAGAAAGAACGACACCGAAATTCCGATTAGGCCAACTGTCAACGATAGCTGAGCGCCGTATAAAATTCGGCTAAATACATCACGACCAAGGCGATCTGATCCCCAAAGGAACAAAGTCGCACCTTCAGGCGCACAGAAAAGATGGGTGTCCGTCTTGATCAGCCCTGCTAGTTTGTATTCCGATCCTTCGCAAAAAAACCGAACTGGGCGTGGATCTTCGGTATCAGGAACAAACTTCCATTGAAAAGTTTCAAGATCAGCCTCGGCTACAATGGGATAAACAAATGGGCCTACAAATTCCCCTTCGTGGAACCAGTTGACGGATTGCGGCGGTGCATAAAGATGTTCCCCGTTTCGGTCATTAGGCCCATAGGGTGCAATGAACCCTGCAAAGGGCAACATCAGATAGCAAAACAACAGGAATATGCCTGAGATCAAGCCAAGTTTGTGGGTTTTAAACTTCCGCCAAACCAGAACCCAGTTCGGGGCATCAAGATCCGCGCGCTCCAATTGCTGTATGGATGCGTTTGGGTCGAACGGGGCATCGTCTACGAAACGGTCGTCTGGTCTGTCGGTCATGCTTCACGCCCCTCATATCGAATGCGTGGGTCCAGCATGACAAGAAGAATATCCGATATCATGGTGCCAATAAGTGTTAGCAGTGCCACGAACATCAGAATAAAGGCTGATAAGAATTGGTCTTGCGTCTTTAGAGCCGTCAATAGGGTCGGACCAATGGTCTGAAGACCAAGGACAACCGAAACCAGAACCGAACCTGAGACCATTGACGGCAAGAGGTTGCCGATGTCCGCGACGAATGGGTTGAAGGCCACACGCAGTGGGTACTTTGTAAGCATCCGCGACGGGGACATGCCCTTTGCAATAGCAGTTTCCACATAAGGCTTACCGAGTTCGTCCAACATGTTTGCCCGCAGGCGTTGCATCATTGCCGACGCGCCAGAAGTGCCAATTACAAATGTCGGGACGATCAAGTGAACCAGAATGGATTTCAGCTTATCCCAACTCATCGGTTGGCCTTCGTATATTGGATCCATCAAGCCACCGATTGGTAGGTTGAAATACCGGTGCCCGTAATAGAACAAGATAAGAGCCAACAAAAAGTTGGGTGTTGCCAGTCCAAGATACCCCACGAAAGCAGAGGTATAATCGATCCACGTTCTGGACCGAGCAGCGGCCAAGACACCAAGAGGAAGCGCAACAGCGTATACAAACAGGATCGCTGCCAGATTAACCACCACGGTTAGCCAAAGCGTGTCGCCTACAATCTCGGACACGGGCCTGTCAAACTCAAACGACCAACCGTAATTTCCCTGCAATAAGCCTTCGAAACCATGCGGTCCCGGCCAGAAACCCATCCAGATCAAATATTGCTCCCACATTGGACGGTCCAGAGCATATTCCTTTCTTAGGAACTCTGCCTTAGCCACACCGGCAGACTGGCCCGAGGCCTGCAATTCCGCGATCTGATTGCTGAGGTAGTCGCCTGGTGGAAGGTTGATAATTACGAAAATCAGGACCGAGACCACCAACAGCGTCAGCAGCATCGTGAAAAAGCGATACACTGCGTAGCGCAGCATGACCATATGGCTGCTCCTGACTCAGTCGGCGAAGAAGAATTCGTCTGGGCGGTGGATGCCAAAATGCGCACCCGGCTCCCACGCCCACATGGCTTGCTCGGGTACGTTGCGCAGTCGGTTCGAAACGACTATGGGCTGCGGAGCCCCATTTAAGATGCCGATCGCGTACAACTGATCTGCGTGAATATCCAGCATTTCACGCCAAGCCGCCGTGCGTTCTTCGTCTGTCGCCGCAATTTCCCAATCGTGTGCAAGTGTCATCAAACGCTCAGCTTCGGGCAAATCTGGCGGTTCACCGGCATCGCCACCTGTTTGGTAGAATTGCCCCCATTTCGGCCAAGCAAGAAAGACTTGATCGGTCGGTGCCAAGTATGCAGGAGACGTGTGCACCTGTGGAATACCATCGTCCCATCCAAACCAGACCGATGCCATCGTATTGCCTGAAAAAACCCGGTTTCGCAGAATGTCCCGATCCAGCGGGCGCATGACAAGTTTGACCCCGACGTCTCGCCAGTTGTCGGTAACAATCTGCAAGGCGTTTTCTACCTCTTGCCGTTCCCCGGCCGTTTCGATCAACAGCTCCATTGGGCGACCATCAGGCAGTTTCCGAATGCCGTTGCCGTCGCGCTGGTCCAATCCAGCCTCATCCAACAGAGCGTTGGCTTGCTCGGGGTCAAACTGGGCCCATGACTGTGCGTTTTCCTCGCTATAGAAAGGCGAGGCTGGCAGGACTGACATCGCCCCGGGTTTGGCCAGTTTGAAATAGAGAGCTTGATTGATTGTCTCCCTGTCAATTGCCAGAGATAGAGCTCGCCTTACGCGGACATCGCGCAGCACATCGCGCCATGCATCGTCTGAGAAATTCAGGTTCGGATATATAGCGATCTGAGAAGCCACCCCGGTTTTCCACAGTAGGGTAGTGTAACCGCCCTCTGCCTCGCCTTTCTTAAGGATCGAGGCATCTCGGAATGCGAGACCGCGCCCCTGCAAGTCCGATTCGCCGGCGTTTGTTTTGGCAGCCACCAGTCCGGGGGCGACAATCTCCATTTCGACCACGTCGATATACGGCAGTTGCACACCATTCGTATCGATCCTGTGATAATAGGGATTTCGTACAAAGTTGTGCCGGATTTTCTTTCCCGAGCTTGCATTCAGCCATGGCTGCAAAGTCGGTAGTTCGTGATTGTCGAATTTGTAGAGGTTATCCAGCTTGTTGTGCAAAGCCGCCCAGCTTTTTACGCGCGCGTCATCAACAGCAAAAGCCAACTCCTCACTATCAGCGAATTTCTCATGGTATTTTTTCAGGAATTCCGAAGGTCGATAAATAAACGGTGGGCGAGCTTGGGCTAAAGACTGCAAGAAACTCGGGTTGGGGTTTTCCCACTCATAGACAATAGTTCTTTCGTCGGGGAAACTCACCGTCGGAGACTGACCTTCGACAAGCAGAAAATCTGGTGGGCCAGAAGGACTGAGCAGTTCGTTGTTCGCAACGTCCTCCCACCAATAGCGGAAATCTTCCGACGTGAATGGTGAGCCGTCAGACCATTTATGCCCTTCGCGCAACTTGAGTGTAAATTTGCGGTTATCTTCGTTTTCGAACGATGCAAGAATATCGGGAACCAGTTCGTAGTTGTTGTCAAAACCTACTAGGCGGGCATAGCCGTAAACGACCATCTGGCGAATGTCTTTGGATCGCGTGACCATAGTACGCAATGTGCCGCCCGGCGTGCCCAGTTCGCGCCCTTTCTTGGTGAGGTCCACTACTAGTGG
This sequence comes from Ruegeria sp. BHSA163, assembly GCF_059613365.1. Classification (NCBI taxonomy): domain Bacteria; kingdom Pseudomonadati; phylum Pseudomonadota; class Alphaproteobacteria; order Rhodobacterales; family Roseobacteraceae; genus Ruegeria; species Ruegeria sp. BHSA163. The sequence goes on along the minus strand of NZ_JBXWSJ010000001.1, from coordinate 216,118 downwards.
TTCGGAAGGAATGCGATCCTGAACCGGCGGCAGGTCGCCACTGTCGACTTCGGATTTCCAGAACGCGCTTTCCTGCAATTCCGAATTGGAAAATGCGTTCGTGGGCAGCATACCCAGCAAGGTCAGCGAAGCGGCAAAAAACGTATCACGGGTAGTCTTAAACATGGCAACGTACCTTATGGCCAGGCTCCATCTCTATTAGTGAGGGTATCATGGAGTCGGAGAAACGGAAGGCATCTTCCCAACTGTCGGGCGAACCCGCGCCTAAAGCAACCAGTTTAAGGTCGATCGGCCTGTTTATGTCAGGTTCTGGTTGCGCTGCGATCAGCGCTTTGGTGTAGGGATGCCGGGGGTTATAAAACAAAGTTTCTGGTGGGGCCTGTTCCACGACCAGCCCCTGCCGCATAACAGCTACTTCGTCGGCAATGCGTGCCACGACAGCTAGATCGTGCGAGATGAACAAATACGACAGGTTCAAGCTGTCCTGCAGATGTTCCAAGAGCGTGAGGATTTGTTCTTGAACAGAAACGTCGAGCGCCGAAGTCGGCTCGTCGCAGACGATCAAGGCAGGGTCCAACATCATTGCTCGGGCAATCGAAAGACGTTGGCGTTGGCCGCCTGAGAATGCATGGGGATAGCGTTTCAGCATGTCTGCATTCAACCCAACCCGCGTGAGCATTTCTGCAGCTTTGTCTTTTTGTTCTGCCACAGTACCCAATTTATGGATCTCAAGCGGTTCAGTCATGGCATCCTGGATACGCATTCGCGGGCTGAGCGAACTATAGGGATCTTGAAAGACCATTTGTGCCTTGCGCTGGAACGCATTGCGTTCTGCTCGCGACATCTGATTTACCGTTATTGGGTTGGCCTCTTCAGATGAACGGAACAGGACCTGTCCGCCGGGGTCGGGAAGTTCCGCCCCCAAAGCGATTCGCGCAGCAGTCGTCTTGCCCGAGCCGCTTTCGCCTACGATAGCCAGAGTTTTGCCACGCGCCAGTTTCAAATCTACGCCCCGGCAAGCATGGATAAGCTTATCGGCCTTCCATGCTTTGCTGGAACGCATGGTATAAGTCTTTGACACATCGATCATTTCGAGGATCAGATCCTCGCTTGGCATCGGCAGGCCCACGGCGTCTTGTTCCGGGATAGCCGGAGCGGCGTCAAAAAGCTGTTTTGTATAGGGGTGAGCAGGGGCACTGAGTATGGGGCCGGCGGGGCCTGACTCCATAACGCGGCCCTTGTGCATGACCACTACTTGCTCTGCCATATTTGCGACAACTCCCAGATCATGCGTCACAAGGATCAAGGCCATGCCAGTTTCACGCTGCAGTTCTTTTATTAGGCCAAGAACTTGTGCCTGAGTGGTCACGTCCAGCGCTGTAGTCGGCTCGTCCGCAATCAGGAGTTCAGGTTTTGACACCATGGCCATCGCGATCATCGCGCGTTGACGCATTCCGCCAGACAATTCAAATGGGTAAGAATTATAGGCCCGTTCCGGGTCGGGGAAACCGACCCGTTCGAATTGGGTCAGCACTTTTTTGCGGGCTTCCGCTTCTGATGTTCTGTGATGCAGCCACAAAACCTCGCTGACTTGATTGCCTATCTTGTGTAGCGGGGATAGCGACCGCATGGGTTCTTGAAAAATCATAGAAACCCGGTCGCCTCGGATGTCGCGCATTTGACGTTCGCTGGCGGCGATAAGATCAGCAGTTCCTTTTGAATAGTTCAGGGTGATGGAACCGCTGCGTATCTGCGCCGTGCGTGGCAAAATGCGCAGCGCAGCCCGGCACGATATTGTCTTTCCGGATCCGGATTCACCCACAAGAGCAAGCGTTTGACCAGGCTCGACTTCAAAGCTGACGTTTTGGACCACGGACGGACCCGCGCCAAACCCGATGCTAAGATCCTGTACGGACAGCAACGCGGTCATTCGGGTTTTCCACCCGGTTGGCCGTGGATCAACATCGGCTTTGTGAACTCCCTGACTTTTTGAAGCACTTTCGCGCGGTTGGGGCGCGGTAGTCAAACACCTTCTTTGGCAGAATTGTCGCGGAATTGCTAAATAATGGCATGTTTGCCTACACAATAGGTTGAGATTTTGTAATCAACGGCTCGGTCGGCCCTGCTTTGTCGTGGGCGTGGAAAAAAGAAAGAGGTCTCTTGTGTCCGACAATCAAAGCCGTCTGGATCTGTTTATTGATCGAATGGTGTCGCAACGCGCCTGTCTGGATTTTGCCATTTCTGAAACGTCGGATCTTCCCGGCCCGGTTATCGAGTTGGGTTTGGGCAACGGTCGGACGTACCACCACATGAAAAAACATATTCTGGACCGCCCCATTTACGTGTTCGAACGCGCAGTGGCTTCTCACCCCGATTCTACGCCTCCCGAAAATCGGGTGATTCTAGGCGACGTGCGCGAAACTCTGCCGGCTTCGGTTGATCGTTTCGGTGCCACGGCCAGTTTGATTCATGCTGATCTTGGCGGTCACAACCGCGAAAAGAATGATGCCTTTGCCAAGCTGGTTTCGCCACTTGTCCAACCATTGCTGGCTCCGGGTGGCTTGATGGTTTCAAGTGACAGAATGTATTTCGACGGTCTGCAGGAACTGCATCTGCCGCCGGGCGCTGTCGCAGGGCGGTGTTTTATTTACAGACGATGAGCTGCGTTTTAATCACGAATTGAACCTTCTCTTTTCGGCCAAAACCAGCGCTCTAAATTCCTGAAATCTGACTCTACTGGGAAACTGGCGATGCTTTTTTATGATTGTTCGACGGCACCAAATCCTCGACGCGCGAGAATGTTCATCGCGGAAAAAGGGCTCGATATCGAAACCCGCGAAATTTCGATTGCGCGCGCAGAACAGCGCGATGCGGCCTTTCTTGCCGTGAATCCGAGGGCCACTGTTCCAGTATTAGTTACCGATCTCGGAACGACGCTAACCGAAAACCTCGGTATAGCAGCCTATCTGGAGGCCAGTTTCCCCGAACCGCCACTTATGGGGAGAACTCCGGACGAAAAGGGAGCGGTCCTGATGTGGAATGCGATTGTCGAGCAACAGGGTGGCGCGCCAATAGCCGACGCTCTTCGAAATTCGCATCCGGCGTTTGAAGACCGGGCAATCCCAGGGCGCGTTAACTACGCGCAGATACCGGAATTGGCAGAACGCGGGAAGCTTCGCGTGGCGGCATTTTTCGAACTATTGGAGGAAAGATTGCAAAACAGCGCCTATGTAGCCTGTAGCGATTTTTCTCTGGCTGACATTTCAGCATTCGTCTTTGTGGATTTTGCAAGAGTCATAAGGATGCGTATTCCAACTGAAAACAGTGCCACTTTGGCTTGGTTTAAGTCGATTCAAAGCCGACCCAGCGCAAATCTATGATTTTCGCGCGGGTGTAGGTAATCCAACGTTTTATGAACTAGACAGAAATGTCTAGACAGAATTGAACAGTACCACTAGCGTACGCCTCAACATCATCCAGGGGAGGTCGGGATGAAATCCCAATATCGCGTAGTGGTCATTGGTGGTGGCGTGGTGGGCGCCTCGGTTCTGTACCATCTTGCTAAATTTGGCTGGTCGGACGTTGTAATGCTCGAACGGCGGCGGCTTGCATCAGGGTCTTCCTGGCATGCAGCAGGCGGCATTCATGCGCTTAACGCCGACCCCAATATGGCGTCTCTGCAAGCCTACACTATCGACCTATTAAGTGAGATCGAAAGAGAAACCGGTCAGAACATCGGTCTTCACATGACTGGCGGGTTGACGCTGGCCGGAACCCCCGAACGATGGGAGTGGTTGCAGGCCAACTATCGAATTTTCCAATCCATCGGCATTGACGATTGCGAACTTCTTAGCCCGGAAGAAGCGCAAAAGCGTTGTCCGATAATGTCCACTGAGGGTGTCTTGGGTGCCATGTGGGCTGATCGCGAAGGGTATATCGACACGACCGGCACGGTTCAGGCTTATGCCACGGCTGCAAAGAAACGCGGCGCAGAATACTACGAGGAAACCAAGGTCGACGAGTTGATCCAGACAGCAGACGGGTGGCAGGTCGTGACCGACAAAGGCACGATAACCTGCGAACATGTTGTCAACGCCGCAGGTCTTTGGGCCAAGCAAGTCGGACGTATGGCCGGGGTCGAGCTGCCGGTTTCACCCCTGAAGCATCATTACTTGATAACGGATACGGTGCCCGAAGTGGCGGAAGCAGACTTCGAAATGCCAATGACCGTGGACCTCGAAGGGTTCACCTATATGCGGCAGGACCAAAAGGGTGTGCTGGTCGGCATTTATGAGGTCGATCACGAACACTGGGCTATGGATGGTGCGCCCTGGAATTATGGAGAGGAGCTGTTTCAGGAACAGCTTGACCGGATTGAGAATGAACTGACACTTGGTTTTGAACGTTACCCCTCGATTCAGAATGTTGGCATCAAAACATGGGTCAACGGTGCCTTTACCTTCTCACCCGACGGCAACCCTTTGGTAGGCCCGGTACCCGGCAAACGTGGTTACTGGTCGGCGTGTGCGGTCATGGCGGGCTTTCTTCAAGGCGGCGGTGTCGGCAAGACACTTGCCGAGTGGATGATCCACGGTGAACCGGAAGCTGACGCATGGCCGATGGACGTGGCTCGTTATGGGGACTTCGCGCAAAACAAACGTTATATCCGAGAAACCACGGGTCAGTTTTATTCGCGCCGTTTCGTGATGACTTATCCAAACGAACAACTACCCGCTGGTCGTCCGCTCAAAATGGCCCCGGCTCACGATGCGATGACCGAAGCTGGGTGCAAGTGGGGCGTAAGCTGGGATCTTGAAGTTCCTCTGTATTTTGCTCCCAAAGGGTTTGAAGAAACGCCAACTCTAAAACGGTCAAATGCGCATGATATTGTGGCCGAAGAGTGCCGAGTGATCCGCGAAGGCGTGGGTTTAATGGATATCTCGGGCTTTTCTCGTTTTGAAGTCGCGGGGCCGAATGCCCAGGTGTGGCTTGATAAAGTCATGGCTTCGAAGTTGCCTGCGCCGGGAAGGGCAAAGCTGGCACCCATGCTTGGTGAGAACGGGCGGCTCAAGGGCGATTTAACTGTCCTCAACTGGGGCGATGGGACATGGTGGATCATGGGCAGTTACTACCTTCGCGCCTGGCATATGCGTTGGTTTGACGATCACATGATCGAGGGAGTGAATATTCGTGACCTGGGTGAGGAATATTGCGGATTCGCCGTTGTCGGCCCCAAATCACAACAGGTTGTCGAACGATTGGCCGAACAGGATATCTCGGACCTGAAGTTCATGGGCTGCGGAGATTTCGACATCGGCCTTGTACGTGCCCGGGTCGCGCGCATGTCTGTCACAGGCGAAAAAGGGTACGAGATCAATTGCCGCTATGGTGATCATATCAAGTTGCGTCGAATGTTGCTGGAAGCCGGGGCTGGCGAAGGTATTCGCGAATGCGGGTTCAATTCGATGCTGTCTACCCGGCTTGAAAAAAGCTTTGGCATCTGGTCGGCCGAGTTCACGCAGCTTTATACGCCTGGTATGACCGGAATGGATCGTTGGATCGATTGGGATAAAGACTTCGTCGGCAAAGATGCGGCAGTTGCCGAGCGCGAAGGCAACGGCCCATCTCAGGTTCAGGTTACCTTGGAAGTGGATGCGATGGATGCAGACGCCAGCGGGTATGAACCGGTTTGGGCCGGAGGAGAACGTGTCGGGTTTGTGACGTCAGGCGGTTACGGCCACTATACCGGCAAGTCGCTGGCGATGGCGCTGGTGGATCGCGACAAAGCGGAACCGGGAACGGAATTGACCGTGCATGTAGTCGGTGTTGAACGGCCTGCCAAAGTAATCGCACCGTCACCTTATGACCCTCAAGGTAAGGTAATGAGAGCGTGAGCACGACGTCTCAATCCCTTTCGCGTGGCAGGCGGCGACGTGGGCGAGGGCCCGATGCATCACCCGCCGTCATTCGAGATGTAAATTACCGCCAGCTGAGAAACCCATTTCCTCTGATGGAGGTGTTCCCGGCCGATCAAATCGCTGACATGCACGAAACAGCGCTTCGAATGCTGGAGGAATTGGGGATCAAAGTTCTGCTGCCCGAGGCGCGGCGTCTTTATGCAAAGGCGGGGGCAAGGGTGGATGAAGACAGCGAAATGGTCTTTATCGGGCGCGACATAGTTGAAACAGCTGTGGCGTCGGCTCCTAAGTCCATCTTATGCCGCGCTGGTGCGCGACATCGAGACTTCACTTTGGAACTTGGCTCGCTGGTCTTTCAGCCGGGGGCAGGGGCGCCGAATGCAACCGATCTCGTTCGGGGTCGTCGGCCCGCGTCTGGTCAGGACTACTTGGAGTTTCTGAAACTTACCCATCATTTCGATGTGTTCCAGATGATTTCGCCACAGGTCGAACCACAGGACGTTCCGACCCATCTCAGGCATTACTTTACAACCAAGGCGCAGATGGAGCTTACGGACAAGTTCCCGTTCTTCTTTTCGCGTGGCACTCCGCAGGTGTCGGACTGTTTCCAAATGCTGGCAATGGCGCGTGGGTTGTCTGACGAGGAATTTACCAGCAATGCGTATTGCTACACGATAATTAATACCAATAGCCCTCGTACACTGGACATCCCGATGGCTCAGGGACTGATTGATTTCGCCCGATATGGTCAAATGTCTATAATCACACCTTTCACGTTGATGGGCGCTATGGCGCCGATCACGGTGGCGGGCGCAATTACGTTGTCGCACGCCGAAGCGATGGCGGCTCTCGCGCTTACGCAGATTGCCAATCCGGGCGCACCCGTTTGCTATGGCACGTTTACCAGCAATGTAGACATGAAATCGGGAGCGCCTGCATTTGGAACGCCCTCGCATTTTCAAGCATCTTTGGCAGCAGGGCAGTTGGCCCGGCATTTGGGTTTGCCTTGGCGGTCAGCGGCAGGGTCGGCAGCAAATATCAACGATGTCCAATCCGCGAATGAGAACCAGTTCGGCCTGTGGGGTTGCCTGATGGCTGGGGCGACGGTCATCATTCACTCCGCTGGCTGGCTGGAAGGCGGCCTGACAGTGTCATTTGAAAAGATGATCTGTGACGCCGAAGTTTTGAACATGATCGCGGAGTTGTGTGCCGGTGCGCAGGCAGGAACCTCTGAAATAGGTTTTGATACCGCCCTCAGCGAAGTTGAACCCAGTGGTCACTTCTTTGCCTCCAGCCAGACGATGGAACGTTACAACACAGAATTTTACGAGCCTCATTTGCATGACTACGCCAATTTCGGAACATGGACTGAACGTGGCTCGGTCGATGCCAACCAGCGTGCGACAGGGGTGTGGAAGGGTATTCTGAACGATTTCAAGGCTCCGCCCAGCGACAGCGATCGTATCGGTGCGTTGCATGATTTCATCGCACGCAGAACCGAAGAAGGCGGAGCGCCACCGGAGAGCTAAATGAATACGAAGCCTATTCTGCACCGCGATGATCCCGAAGCCGAACCGCTGGTCGGTAACGTAAAAGTAACACGGGACGATTGGTTGAACGTGGCGATGGACGTTCTGATCTCGGACGGTGTGGACCAGATCAAGGTCTTGAACCTGGCAGAGAGGATGGCTGTTTCGCGGTCGTCTTTTTATTGGTATTTCAAGTCCAGGCAGGAGTTGCTCGACGCCCTTTTGGCTCGTTGGCAGGCTACAAATACCGCAGGTTTGATCAGGCAAGCCGAAGCTCCGGCAGATACAATTACTGCAGCGGTTTGTAATGTACACCGGTGCGTCGTTAATACATCGCTGTTCGACACCGCGCTGGATTTTGCGGTAAGAGACTGGGCCAGAAAATCAGGAAAAGTTCGCCGAATTCTAGACCAATCCGATGCAAAACGGCTGAAGGCTTTGCACGCCATGTTCGCAAGGTATGGCTATCCGGAGATTGAGGCCGAAACACGGGCACGGGTACTTTACTACATGCAGATAGGATACGATCTGGCGCAATTGAACGAGCCGATGGAAACACGGTTATCGATGGTTCCCCATTACCTTTACGTATTTACCGGGGTCGAACCGAAACCCGAAGAAGTGCAAGAGTTTGGAGCCTATTCGCAGCGCCATTGGCAGGGGGACAAGTCATGAGCCAACCAGATGCAATCATAATCGGAACCGGAGTTATTGGCGCCGCAATAGCGTTTGAACTGGCCAAGAAAGGTTGGAAGACCCTTTCGTTGGACCGGAATTCACAGGTTGGGCATGGGTCAACGGCCGGATCTTGCGCAATTATCAGGATGCACTATTCGACTTTTGACGGGACGGCCTTTGCTTGGGAAGGTTACCATTACTGGCGCGATTGGAGCGAGTACCTGGGGTTGCCGGACGACACGCAGTTGGCGCAGTTCCGTGAAACCGGTTGTCTTGTGATGAAGACAGAAGCCAACGGCCTTCTGGACAAGCACAAAGAGTATAGCGCGCAACTTGATTGCCCGTTCGAGGATTGGTCTCCACAACAGATAAAATCGCGGCTGCCAATTTATGCGTTGGACAGTTATGCTCCGGCGCGACGTATGGACGACCCTGAGTTTGGCCATCCAAATGGCAATCAGATGAATGGCGCGGTTTTTTGGCCAAAGGCAGGTTATGTTACTGACCCGGCACTTTCAGCTCAAAACCTGATGGACGCGGGAAAACAACACGGCGCACAAGTTCGGACTGCATCCGAAGTATCGGAAATATTGACCCAAGATGGTCGGGTGTCCGGCGTCCGTTTGACCTCTGGCGAAGAAATCAAGGCTGGGGTCGTGATAAATGTAGCGGGGCCGGGGTCATCTATCATAAACGGAATGGCGGGTGTTCTGGATGACATGACCATTGAAACGCGTCCTTTGCGACAGGAAGTCGTGCACGTACCTGCGCCCGAAGGATTTGATTTTGAAAACCAAGGTACAATCGTCTCGGATAGTGACATTTCGCTTTATTGCCGGCCTGAACACGGGAACCACATACTGATCGGATCCGAGGATCCCGAATGTGACCCGCATCAATGGTGTGAGGACGACCAGAACTATAATCGAGATTTTACAGATCAATGGACAACTCAGGCGATGCGTTATGCGCAGCGAGTTCCAAGCCTTGGTATTCCGTCCAAAACGCGCGGAGTCGTCGACCTATACGATGCCTCAACCGATTGGATTCCGATCTATGACAAGTCCAGTTTGCCAGGGTTTTATATGGCCTGTGGCACCAGTGGGAACCAATACAAGAACGCGCCCATTGCTGGAAAGATGATGGCAAACCTAATCGAATACTGTGAGGGTGGAGCGGATCACGACTCGCAGCCGATGCAATTCGAATTGCCCTATATCAAGCGGACAATTGACGTTGGCTTTTACTCTCGCAAACGTCCTATCAACGAGGACAGCAGTTTTTCGGTTCTGGGCTAGATTCCTCATCCGAACGGATTAAGTTTCCCGGAAATGCGGATGAGAAAAAACTCGTTATGGAACAAAAAAAACCTCATGTACTGATCCTTGGCAGCGCACCAACCGCGCTGATGGCAAGAGGTTGGCCAAGCCATAGCTTCACGCACATCGTCGCGATTAACAACGCGTGGCGCATTAGGGCTGATTGGGATTTCCTTATTCACCCCGAGGATTTTCCAACCGATAACCTGCCTGACCACGTCGGCCCGAACCAGCGTGTTGTTACGGCAGAGGATTATGTGCCACTGCAGAACGAATTAGGTGGATTTGTATATGCGGGCGGGACGATGGCCTTTACTGCAGGGTATTGGGCCTTGGCCGCGTTGAAGCCATCGGTGATGGCCTTTTTAGGATGCGACATGGTCTATCCCCGGTCTGGAAATACGCATTTTTATGGCAATGGGGCAGCCGATCCGTTGCGGCCAGATATTACCTTGCGTTCTCTTGAGGCAAAGTCCGCGCGGCTGGCTTTGTTTGGTGCTACCCAAAATTGCAGTGTTGTCCGTCTTTCCGATGGGGAAAGTAGGCTGGTGTTTCCTACTGTTTCTCAGAATAATTTGGATTCGGCGCCGCTGCCCAGCTTCAAAGGGATGACACAGGCTCTCAAACAAGAAGCAGAGATGGGCTATTTCGTGCCCTCCGGTCGGTATTGGGAATGCCAAAGTCGTTTTGACCCAGTCAAAATAGACGAACTGGATAATCTGTGGCTCAAGACTTACCGGAACTCAATTGTGGCTCATGTGGTCTGATGCGGTAGACCGTTCAATAAGTTGTCTACCTTTGCGCGGGCTAAGGTTGCGGCTCGGCTTCTGACCGGGCCATAACCACGAATTTCATCTGCACACCCGAGAGTTTTGATCCAAACTTCGTGCGTGCTTTCATCGTACTCAGCAATCAGTTTCGCTAGCAATTTTTTGTACCAATCCAGAAGATCCCGGTGCAAACGCGCTTCGGAGTGATAAGCGAATGGGTTCAGGGGCGAACCACGCAAACCCTTCATGTGGGCAAGACCAAATAATATCGGCCGTATCCAAATCCCTAGTTCCCATTTCATCGGGCGTCCCTGTTCATCTTTGCGCCAACTCATCAAAGGCGGCGCCATGTGGTAGGACAGCTTCAGATCCCCCTCGAACTGGTCTGACAGCTCATTTGCAAAGTCGTTGCTGGTCATCAGGCGCGCGACCTCAAACTCGTCTTTATAAGACATGAATCGAAAAAGATTTCGCGCGACGGACCGAACCAACTCTTCATCAGCGTTGGGCAAAGCGTTTCGAATGGCGGAGATCCGGTTTGTATAGTCCTCGCCGTATCTAGTATTTTGGTAGTGCTTCAGAAATTCAGCCCGGCGGTCGACCATCTTATCCAAAGGTTCTTGATAAGACGGCTGGCTAAGATCAATTTCCAATCGATCAGGATGTTCAGCAAGCACGCGACCAATGGCAAACGCAAGCCGATTTTTTTCAACCGCAGTGCCGTTAAGCAAAAAGGCCTGAGACAGCGCGGTTCCCGAAACCGGGACCAAACCCTTCTGCCACGCGTATCCCAATAATATTACATTTGCGAATACGGCGTCTCCCAGCAGCTTTTCGGCGGCAGCGTTGGCATCCACGCCCCAAAGATTTTTTGCCCCCACAACTTGCTGGATCGCTTTTTCACGACTTGCGATATTCAGTTTCGCGTCTCGGTGCAGAACCAGATCACCGGTTGGCATTTCGGCACGGTTCAGAATAACGCGTGTTTTGGTGCTGTAGTGAACGGATGCCTTGGGCCCTGAACTGACTACGGCATCACAGCCGATAACCGCATCGGCGGATCCGCGGTCAATGCGAACCTGGTTCAAAGCTTGCGGCTCGGACCCAAGCCGGATGTAGCTTAGGACAGTTCCGAATTTTTGAGCGAAACCGGTGAAGTCCAAAACCGAAGCGCCTTTGCCCTCAAGATGAGCGGCCATGGAGATCAAAGCTCCTACAGTAACGACACCGGTGCCGCCGACTCCGGTCACGAGCAGGTCAAAGGGTTTGTCCAAGGACGGCAATTTCGGCACTGGCAGCGCTGCCTCTAAGTCACACGGGTTCAGCGCAATTTCTCGTGTACGCCGTTTTGCGCCGGTGACTGTTACAAAACTGGGGCAAAACCCGCTGAGGCAGGAAAAGTCTTTGTTACAAGAGCTCAAATTTATCTTTCGCTTACGGCCAAGCGATGTTTCTCGAGGCTCTACGCTCAAGCAATTTGAAGTGACCGAACAATCCCCACAGCCTTCACACACAAGATGGTTGATCCAGACAAACCTATCGGGGTCTTGCATGCTGCCACGCTTACGTCGGCGGCGTTTTTCCGTAGCGCACGTCTGTTCGTAGATCAAAACAGTCACGCCGGGAACATCGCGTAACGCACGCTGCAGGGCGTCCATTTCGCTGCGGTCGTGAAAGCTGGTTCGATTGGGGAAGTCGGAGTAGTTAAATTTCTTGATGTTATCAGAAACCAACGCGATCCTTTCGACTCCTTCTGCCCTGCATGTCTGGGCGATGCCGGGGACGCTGACAGGGCCGTCTACAGGTTGGCCCCCCGTCATTGCGACCGCGTCATTATATAGAATCTTGTAGGTTATATTCGTGCCAGCCGCGACGGCCTGCCGTATCGCGAGCGAACCAGAGTGATACCATGTTCCTTCGCCCAGATTCTGGAAGATGTGTTTGCCTCCATTGAATTGAGAAGACACCACATGGGGTACACCCTCGCCGCCCATCTGCGCATAACCCACGGTCTGACGGTCCATCCAAGATGCCATTACGTGGCAACCAATCCCGCTGGCTGCGGTCGAACATTCGGGGATTTTTGTCGAACTATTGTGTGGGCAGCCCGAGCAGAAATATGGTGTTCGAGTAGCTCCGGGCACGTTGAGCAATTGAGGCGGTGTGTCGGTCAGCGCACTAGCTTTCGCAGGCAGGTTTTCTTCTGGAAAGAACGTGTTAAGCCGTTGGGAAATTATGGGGACGAGCATCAATGGGCTGAGTTCACCGGTCCATGGAATCAAAGGCTCGCCATGACTGTCGTATTTTCCCACCATCTTATGCGGCTTTTCACCGGGCCAGTCGTAGAAGTATTCCTTGAATTGGCTTTCAATGATCCCACGCTTTTCTTCGACAACCAATACTTCTGACTTACCTTTGACAAAGCGCAGCGCATTGCGCCGGGCGAGTGGCCAGACCATTCCCACTTTGTAGATATCAATCCCCAGACGTCGACAAGCGGCTTCATCAAGGCCAAGCAGTCGCAGTGCCTCCATTAAGTCCAGATGCCCCTTGCCCGTGGTAACAAAGCCAAACTTAGCGTTATCGATATCGTATATCCGCCGATCAATTGGGTTGGCTTCTGCAAAAGCACGCACGGCTCGCAACTTGTGTTGAATACGCGTTTCAATTTCTGGAGAAGGCAAATCAGCTGACCGTACATGCAGGCCATTTTCAGGCAATTCGATTTGTGGCAGAGAGAAGTTTCGATCTGGCCTTAGTTCAATTGATTGGGCGCTTTCTACTGTCTCTGAAATTGCCTTGAATCCAATCCACGCTCCCGAAAAGCGGGAAAGCGCAATCCCGTATTCTCCGAACTCCAGATACTCGTCCACCGATGCCGGGTTCAGCGTCGGCATAAACCAAGACATAAAGGCCACGTCAGATTGATGCGGCATTGATGAGCTAACGCAACCATGATCGTCGCCTGCCACCACCAGTACTCCGCCCATTGGGGCTGAACCGTAGGCGTTACCGTGTTTTAAGGCGTCACCTGACCGGTCCACGCCGGGTCCTTTGCCATACCACATGGAAAAGATCCCTTCGACCTCGCAATTCGGATCAAGCGAAGCTTGTTGCGCCCCCAAAATCGCCGTTGCACCCAAATCTTCGTTAACAGCGGGCATAAACTTAATTTGGTTGTCTTTGAGCCTTTTTTGGGCGCGCCAAAGTTCCAAGTCCAATCCGCCCAGCGGGGATCCGCGATACCCCGAGACAAATCCGGCCGTGTTCAGTCCGGCTTTCCTATCGCGACGGGCCTGATCCAACATGATCCGCGCCAAGGCCTGTGTGCCAGTCAGGAAAACCCTGCCGGCTGTCATGTCGTAACGGTCTTGTAACTTGTATGTCCGGGGTGAGGGTTCGTGGTGGCTCATGCTGTCGTCCGAAGTCTGCCAGATTTCTTGGTTATTTTACTCGGATAATCGTGGAAATACGTACCTTTTTATCAGCCTAAGGCACCATCAGTCGAAAAATTTGGTCGATTATTGTCAAAAATTGACTATTTTATTCGCTATGACTTTCATCGAAGAAAAAGATCATCGGATACTGAAGCTGCTGCAGGAAGACAGTCAAATGTCTAATGCGGAATTGGCCGAGGCGGTGGGAATGTCGCCGTCAGCTCTTTGGCGACGAGTGCGCGCGCTTGAGGATGCCGGGATCATTCGACGCTACGGAGCGGTTGTCGATCCATCTGCTATGGGGCTGCATTTCGAAGCGATTGTTCATGTTCACCTTACCCGGCACGACCCGGAAAGAATCGTCGAATTCATTCGTGCGGTTGAGCTGAATTCGGACGTTCAAGAGTGTTACGCGACCACCGGTCAGGCAGACTATCATCTGCGTGTTTTGTGCAAGGATTTGGCAGGGTACAACGTATTTCTCGAGGAATTTCTCTTCCGCCTTCCGGCCGTTGCGAGCGCGCAAACCAACGTGGTTTTACGCACGATCAAAAGAAATCGGCCAATTGTTCCTTAGAAACTAGGCCGCGAAAGAAACCCATGCCCAGGCCATCGCGATGTAGGTCAGGTTGTGCAAACACTGATCCAACCCTGCCGCGCGCCAAAATGCCGCCTGATTTGGTTGTAGGCGTTTCTTGTCGGAGTAGCTTGCCTTTGCAAAGTCGATATGAAAGTGAACAATCCATTCCAGAGCCGCGACAATTAGAATGAATTCCACTGGCGCGCGGAACAGAGCAAATATAATCACTGACCCCAAAACATGTACAGCGGCATGCTGGGCCCGCCCGAGATGAAAGTATGTGCCACGCCCCGAAAGCATTTTGGGCGTTTGCAAGTAATAGTCGGCAAACATGTGCTTTATCTGCAGTAGACAGAGCAAAAGCAGCACGGTGCCTATCGTCGCAGGCAAATGAATCCTCCCGATATCGTCCTCGTTAGAAGATTAGGGTGGAAATCCGTGAGGTGCAAATGAACTTGTTCACACAACGCGAAATTGTCTCGAATCGGAAATTCATTTGCGTATTCGGATATGAATGCGGTAAATTCTTCGTATTGTATTCACGTTCAAATCAATGATTTGACTGACGGATCAGCAGTGGGGCGGGTTCCATAGAACGAACGATTTTTCAGTTCATCTGGAAATACTCCAAACGCGATCAGTTGACCTTGCTGGCCGTGACAGCGACTTTGTTCCCTTTGCTATACCTCACGCTTGAATTGCCCAAGCGCATTATCAATGACGCGATTGGTGCTTCAAGTTCGATCATAAATGTGTTGGGTTTCGATCTGCCACAGACAACGTTCCTGATCATTCTATGCATCGCATTTTTATTCGCGGTCTTGGCCCACGGTCTAATGAAAATGCGCATCAACACCATGAAGGGCATTCTGAGCGAACGGATGTTGCGTCGTTTTCGCTATCAATTGATCAATCGGGCGCTCAGGTTCCCACAGCCATATTTTGAGCGGGTCAGCCAAGGCGAAATGGTTTCGATGATCACCGCTGAAAGCGAACCAATGGGCGGGTTGATGGGTGACGCGATCAGTCAGCCTGTCTTGCAAGCTGGTCAGATGATAACCATCCTGTCCTTTCTGTTCCTTCAGAGCTTCTGGTTCGGGCTGGCAGCTATTGCATTGATACCGCTGCAAGCTTGGCTCATTCCTAAGCTTCAACGGCAAATCAACCTGTTGAACAAAACTCGTATTCAAGAGGTTCGTGTTCTGGCTGCGCAAATCGGTGAAAATGCTGCAGGTGCCGCCACTCTGAGGGCCAACGGCGGCTGGCGGTACCGTCGCTCCATGATTTCAGATCAGCTGAGCAGGCTTTTTGCAATTCGTTTCGAGATCTATCAAAAAAAGTTTTTCATGAAGTTTATCAATAACTTCATCTCGCAACTGACACCATTCTTGTTTTATCTGGTTGGCGGATTATTGGTTTTACAAGGGTCCGTATCGTTAGGGGCATTGGTAGCTGCGCTTGCGGCTTACAAGGACTTAAGCTCTCCGTGGAAAGAGCTTTTGACATATTACAACCAGACCCAAGATATGTCGCTTCGATGGGACGTGGTAATCGAGCGGTTTGCCCCCACTGGAATGCAGGACGAAGCTTTGTTCGAAGGGGAGCCGAAAGATCGGCCGCATTTGAACGGGGACATTGTTTTGGACAGAGTTTCTGTGCGCGACATGGACGGAAATCAGGTGTTGGACGATCTGAACCTTAAGTTTCCCGCCGGAAAAACAATTGGAATAGCGGCCCCAAGCGAAGAAGACCGGCGGGCAATGGCCGAGCTTTTGACGCGTGAAATCCTGCCCGGTTCGGGGCATGTCAAGATTGGCGATCATGATCTTGCATCGTTGCATCAAGCAGTCGTGGCCGCACGGATCGGTTATGCGACCTCGAGACCTGTAATGTTCCAAGGTTCCCTGGGCGATAATGTGATGATGCCGATGCGGTATAGACCTGTTTCGATACCAGAGGCGGATTCGGAGTTTGCCGAAACTCTGCGTGCAGGCAATAGTGAC
The DNA here is from genome assembly GCF_059613365.1 of Ruegeria sp. BHSA163. Lineage (NCBI taxonomy): Bacteria > Pseudomonadati > Pseudomonadota > Alphaproteobacteria > Rhodobacterales > Roseobacteraceae > Ruegeria > Ruegeria sp. BHSA163. The sequence continues at coordinate 199,884 of NZ_JBXWSJ010000001.1, read as the reverse complement.
GATCCCTTCCGCGCCGATTGGCTTGACCCCTCGTTGGCGGGATTAAAAAGTCCCGAAGAACTGCGCGATTGGTGGTTGAAGTTAATCGACGGGATGGGGTCGGGGGCAGCATTATTCCAGCGAGGAGCAGACCAAGTCTTTGATCCCGAAGAACATCCAGCGTTGGCCCGAAAGTTGGTTGAACTGCGGCCCATTGTGCAACAGGCAGTGCGACGGGCCGAACTTGACCAACAAGCGTTGATTTTTGATCGAAAGGTTTACAACCCCGCATTGCCTGTCGCAGAGAACCTTTTGTTTGCAACGCCGCGCGTTCCCGTCACCCAAGAGTTGTTGGCCCAGCAGACTGTTTTTCTGGGTCAATTACGGGAATTGGGGTTGGATGAGACTTTGATTGGATTGACCCGTGACGTCATCGATATGCTGCGTCAGATCTTTGGCTTGGACGGTACGGATCACCCGCTGTTTCGCAAACTCGGCCTTCAGGCACAGACTTACGAAGCCGCCGTCGAACTCGTAGAACGCACCCGGCAAGAAGGGGCTTCTGGGTTGGATGACGGGCAACTGGCCAATTTGCTTGCTGTTCCCTTCGTTATATCTGCAGAACAGATTGGCCCCGCATTTACCGATGAATTGAAGAACCGCATATTGGAATTACGAGCCAGTCATTCTGATAAGTTAATGGAGCGTTTGCAGGATGTGTTCGTGCCGCTGAATCAAGCGGAATTTGCTCCTGGGCTCACGGTCATGGAGAATGCACTATTCGGAAAAGTCAGTCAGATTGGGGGAGGTCGGTCTGACGAGGTTCGCAAACTTATTGCTGACGTTCTTTCGGAAAATGGAGCACGATCACTTGTGGTGGCTCTAATTTACGACATTCCAGTCGCGCTTGGCGGTCAGAACCTGCCCGCCGTCTTTGCCGAGCCGCTCGCATTTACCCGGGCAACAATAAAAAAACCCGACATCCTTATTCTGGAAAATGCGTTGGCTAGCTATGACATGGAAACGCAAGTGGCCGTATATAAAAACTTGCGTGAGTTGCTGCCCGAAACAACGGTCATCTACCTCAATGATCAGTTTCAGAATCCAAATGTGTTCGACATGTACGTTGAAATCCGCCAAGGTCGTGTTGTGACAGACGAAAAACCAGAGGACGTGGAAGAAGACAGTGCCTCTTCTGCTGACCTTGCGCGTAAGCTGCGCGCACTGGAACAGACACCGTTGTTTTCGGGTCTGGACAGGAGGCAGTTACGGCTGCTTGCGTTTGGTGCGCGTTGGTTCAACGCGTCTGCTGGTGAAGTCATTTTTCTTAAGGACGATCAACCAACCGACGGTGCATATGTGGTTCTTGAGGGCGAGGCAGGTTTGTATCTGCCACAACCTGACGGGCCGGATAAACTGATCTTGACTGTTGGCTCGGGGGCTTTAGTAGGTGAACTCGGCTTGATCCGAAAAGAACCCCGCGCGCTCAGCATGATCGCAGAGACAGATCTTGCTTGTTTGCGCATTGGGGAAGAGGAATTCCTGGCCGTGGTCGAAAATGACGCCGCCACCGCATTCAAGCTAATGCAGGTTATTGCTGGATATGTCTCGAACTAATCGGGTTGTGTCGTCGGAACGCAAAACAAACTGTACAGCAGCTCGATGGTCTGCGCAGTCTTCCCGTCACTTAATGCATAGTAAATCGTTTTCCCATCCCGACGGGTTGTGACCATCCCCTCTTCGCGAAGACGGGCAAGCATTTGGCTGACTGTCGCCTGACGCATGTCCAGAAGCTTCTCTAACTCCCCAACAGAGTACTCACCGGCGCTAAGATGGCAAAGGATCATCAAGCGCCCTTCATGGCCAAGCGCCTTGAGGAACGCAGCCGCATTGGCCGCGCTTTCCTTCATGTTGTGCGGCGTCTCGGGGGGTAGTACGTTGGGTCCAGGGTGATGGGCGTTCACGGGAGGTCCAGTCGACAGATTGGAGTTGGCACAATATGCCTTATTCAAGTCAAGTTTGTCACCCCTCTGTCGCGGGTGCGCCGCCCTGAAACGCGTTTCCGTTGACGTAATCACATGGATCTTCCTGCATCTGCAAATGCAGCCCATCCCCAGAATATGGGTGCGCGCGCGCCAACTCCTCGTCGACTTCGATCCCAAGGCCGGGCGCGGTGGGAGGGACCACAAAACCGTCCTGAACCTTGATCGTCCCCTTAATCAATTGATCGTGGAAAGGTGTTTCGATGGTTTCCAGCAACAACAGGTTCGGTATCGACGCTGCCAGGTGAATGTTAGCGGCCCATTCAACTGGCCCCGCGTACAGATGCGGTGCCATTTGCACGTTAAACACTTCAGCCATGGCGGCCACTTTTTTCATTTCCCATATCCCGCCAGCGCGGCCCAAAGCAGGTTGCAAAATTTCAGCCGCGCCTGCGCGCATAACAGCCCCGAATTCTGCCTTGGTGGTCATCCGCTCGCCTGTCGCCACGGGAATACGTACATTCCGGGCGACACGAGCCATATCCTCAATCATGTCAGGTGGCGTCGGTTCCTCATACCAGAGAGGTGAATAAGGCTCTAACGCCTGGCCAAGACGAATAGCGCCGGCTGTATTGAACTGTCCGTGAGTCCCAAATAACAAATCTGCCTGATCCCCGACCGCTTCGCGAATAGCTTTGCAAAATGCGACCGACATTGAGATGTCGGACATTGCAGGCATATGCCCACCCCGGATTGTGTATGGGCCAGCCGGGTCGAACTTGACTGCAGTAAACCCTTTTCGCACCATTTCAGCTGCGCATTCACCGGCCTGTTCCGGAGAAGTCCAAAAGTCGGTGAGGTTATGGTGAGGCAGTGGATAAAGATATGTATAAGCCCTGATTTTTTCATTCATTCGCCCGCCCAACAGCGCATAGACAGGACGGCTACGATCCTTACCCAGGATATCCCAACAAGCGATTTCCAAGCCGGAAAATGCGCCCATTACTGTCAGGTCAGGCCGCTGCGTGAAACCGCTTGAATAGACTCGGCGGAACATCAGCTCAATGTTTTCAGGGTTTTCATCGGCCATGTGTCGGTCGAACACGTCGCGGATCACGTGTTGCATGGCTTCGGGCCCGATTGACGATGCATAACACTCGCCCCAACCGGTAATACCTGTGTCAGTAGTTACTTTTACTAGTATCCAATACCGTCCGCCCCACCCTGGGGCTGGCGGGGCAGTGACAATGATATCGAGATCCTGCAGTTTCATTCGCTGTCCTTTCAGGGACTCAATCTTTGCCGAACATGATCACGTTGCGCTTTGCTGAACCAGTTTTTGTGTCTTCGATCGCCTCGTTGATCTGGCTTAAAGACCAACGGCCCGAAATCAATTCATCCAACTTCAACCGCCCTTGTTCATAAAGATCGACCATCCATGGGATATCACGTTGAATGACTACATCGCCCATTTTTGATCCAACCATACCTTGCGCAACCGCGGCCAAAATTACAGGCTCATAGCTGGCTTGCGCTCCGGAATGGGGCATGCCGATCATCACGGCCTTGCCACCGCGTCCAAGGTATCGCGGAGCCTGATCGTAGGCCGGTATCGCGCCAACGGTGATCAGAACGGCATCCGCGCCTCGCCCACCAAAAGCCTTGTAAGCGGCCTTCCACGGCTCGCTCAGAGTCGCAAGGACGCCATGAGTCGCTCCGAACTCTTTAGCGATATCCAGCTTCTCTTCTGTCATGTCTACGGCGACGATGCGACGTGCGCCGGCAATGCGCGCACCCTGAATTGCGTTCAGACCGACACCGCCAGCACCGATCACCACAACATCTTGACCTGGGCGCAGGGCCGCCGCGTTAACGGCTGCTCCAACCCCGGTAATAACGCCGCAGGACAAAAGACTGGCGACGTCCTTTGGCATCGATTGAGGTATTTTTACGATCTGGCGATGGCTAACCACGACTTTTTCAGCAAAGGCACCGCAAGCCATAGCTTGTTCCAGTGGCTCGCCATCAGCCGTACGCAGCGGCCCTTTGACGGTGTCATAAGGCGTTTCGCAAATGGTCGGCTTTCCGCCAGCGCAAGACGGGCAGGTGCCGCAAGCACGGATGAGTGTCACGACCACAGGGTCGCCGACATTGAATTCTCCGGCACCTTCACCCAATGCCGTGATTACACCAGCGGCTTCGTGGCCGTACACTGCGGGTAAAAACCCACCCCAGGCACCACTGGCATATGAAATATCGGAATGGCAAATTGCTACGGCTTCCAACGTGACTTCGACTTCGCCCATACCGGGCGGCGCGATCAGAATATCCTCGATGACCAATGGGTCGCCAAAAGCATGGCAAACTGCGGCTTTGATGGTTTGCATATTTGTCCCCGTTCACTTTTGACGCCACGGTGGACTGTCACGATGCGAGCTGCAAGGCAGTTTCCGTCAAACGCGTGTCGTTTACGTCGCGTTGGTCGTACTTGTCTAATTAACTATAGTCTTGCGGGCATCAGAAAGACGGTCAATAACAAGGCGCGACGGGTATGAAGGGCAGGGTTTGCCGACTGACTAATTTCTCAACGGCATTCTGCAACCGGCGACGCGACTACCGAACGCGCGTTTCGTGCAACCAATCCTTTTTATGCCCTTTGAAAACAGCGGACTGACTACATCTTCCGAGCGGCAAGGGTGATAAGCTCAGCCAATTTTTTCGGGTGTGAGAAAAAAGGTGAATGGGAACTGTCGATGGTCAGTTGAAGTTCCGGTTCAGCGCACAGACTCATCTCGGCTTGATATTCTGTTGGTACCGTTTGGTCATTGGTCGTGCGGATATATACTTTGGGAACTTTCGCAAAATTAGATCCAGTTTTGAGCGGCGTTTCCTGTGGCCGGATTGCCTGCGGGCACAATCTGGCTTGGGCATAGCTAACCACCTCGGGCGGACAATCGTGATAAAACAGAGATTGCACCCGGCCAGGTAGCATCCTGTACGAAAGCCCGTCCGCAGATTTTTCAATTGCATCTGCGATCAATTGCCGTGGGGCACGTTTGCGCATTTCGGCCATCGACAGCCCGTCTTTTGGAACATATGCGCAAAGGTAAATTAACCCACGCAGCCCTTTTGGGTCGGCCTCCGCCGCGGCGCTGATTGGAAAACCGCCCCACGAATGTCCTACGACAATTGTTTCCGGGCTTGAGGCATCAAGTATTGCGTCGCGACACAAATCCAAGGAAACATCCGCGATAGGCGTCGGATCAGAACCATGGCTGGGCATATCTATTGCGCGCGCGGAATGCCCCATTCCAGTTAGTTCGGGAATAAGGTCGCGCCAGCACCAGGCACCGTGACATGAACCATGGATCAATAAAAAGTCTGTCACAGAAGGCTCCTTTAAATGTGACCGATCCGGGTCATGAAATCGGCAAGAATGGTCGCGTATTCCTTGGGACGTTCGACGCAAGGTAAATGACCGGCTCGTCTGATTAGCTCGAATTGGGAACCGGGTACCAGATCAACCGTTTCGCGGACCAGATCGGGTGGGGTCGAGCCGTCCTCACTGCCGGCGATGCCGAGCGTTGGCAAGCGTAACCCGCTAGTGGGTGTGTAGAAATCTGTTCCCGAAATGGCCGCGCAACATCCCAAATAACCATCAACCGGCTGTCGTGTCATCATGTTACGCCAAAGGTTCATTTCCGGTTTTGCGCGAAAATCACGGGAAAACCAACGTTCCATAGTCGCGTCTGCAATTGCTTCGATTCCACCGGATTGCACAGCATTGATGCGATCCTGCCAGATCGAAGGAGTACCGATCTTGGCAGCGGTGTTTGACAAAACTAGCGCTCGTACCGTGTCCATACGTTTGACGGCCAGTCCCTGACCGATCAACCCGCCAACGGAAAGGCCGACAAATACGCAATCTTTGATTTCGAGATAATCTAAGAGCCTTTCTGCATCATGCACTAATGCACCCATGGAATATGGCCCCGGTGGTTCTGACGAAAGTCCGTGTCCGCGCTTGTCGTAGCGAATGACTTTCAATCCATTGGGTAAGAACGGCAACATGAGGTCCCATAGACGCAAATCTGTTCCCAGCGAGTTCACCAGAACCAAAGGGGCGCCATGCGGATCGCCATCAATTCGGCAATGCAACTGTACATCCCCGAGGTCGACAATGTTCATGGTAAATATCCCATCCTGCCTGTTTCCGCCAAACGGACCCGATCTATCAAATATGCACCCCGCACTGCGGGTTGTCAGGTCAGGAAATCCAATGCTTGCGCAAAAACCTGCGGGTCGGCGTTTCCGCCTGAGGCGACGACTATAACCGTTTCGCCCTTGATTTCATCCGCCCGGAACAACGCTGCAGCCAGTGAAACTGCGCCACCTGGTTCCAAAACGATCTTTAACCTCAGAAAAGCCTGCGCCATTGCGCGAAGTGATTCTGTCTCTGAGACGGCAAGTCCTGGACCGCAAAGCCGCTTCAGGATCGGAAATGTGACATCTCCCGGCTGCGGTGTCAGGATCGCATCGCAGATATTGCCTGAGACGGCATTGTTACTTTGGATGTGTCCTGTCAGCAATGAACGTTTCACATCGTCAAAACCCTCAGGTTCGCATGGGCGGGGCCGCAATCCTGGGGAATGGCCCTCTAGCGCCAGCGAAATACCGGCAGTCAGGCCGCCACCTCCACAGCAGATCAACACATCGGCTTCGGTGACACCCGCATCGCCTGCCTGACGCGCTAATTCCAGACCAACCGTGCCTTGGCCCGCGATGACAAGTGGTTCGTCATAAGGTCGGATCAATGACAAGCCTCGCTTTGCGGCAAGGGATTCGCCAATTTCTTCGCGGCTTTCATTGGCGCGATCATACAATACGACCTCGGCACCCAAGGCGCGCGTGTTATCGATTTTAAGTTGCGGTGCATCGGATGGCATAACGATGACTGACGCCACCCCATGTTGCGCAGCAGCGTATGCCACCCCTTGCGCATGGTTACCCGACGAGTAGGCAATCACTCCGCATTGGCGCGAAACCTCGGTCAAGGCAGAGATGGCAGACCAAGCGCCGCGAAACTTGAAACTGCCTGTATGTTGCAGGCACTCCGGTTTCACCAGAACCTTACGACCAGCGATTTCATCCAAAAAGGGCGAGGACAGCAAGGGCGTCTCGCGAACATGTCCATTCAACCGTTGAGCCGCGGCCTCGATCATTTCCAACGTGCTCATGATGCGTCCAATACTTTGCGGATGATGGCCAGTGATTGTGGTTCATTCAGAAATGGCACGTGCCCACGATCTGGCACTTCGACCGAGATCAGACCAGGATGCCTCTCATGCATTTTTTGCACTGTATCAACCCCCAAAACGTCCGAGTTTTCTCCCCGGATCACACCGGTCGGGATGTTTCGCAAGGCTTCGAAAAATAGCCACAGGTCAGGAGTTGCGCCAGCCGCGGCTTGTTCAAGCAGCGCTTTTCGTAACGCGCCATCATACCGCAATTCCAATCCACTTTTCGACTTGGCATACTGGATCTCAGCCTGTTGCCTCCAGACTTCCAAAGGGACGCCCGGAAATTTTGGCTCCATTTCTTGTTGGATAAGGGCGGCGGCTTGGTCATAAGTGGCTGCGACTGGTTCTTTGCCGACATAATCCATGATTTTTGCTATACCCACCGGTTCAATGACCGGTCCGACATCGTTCAGAATAACACCAGCCAGACGATCAGGATTGCTTGCCGCTAACGCCATCGCGATTAAGCCACCACGAGACGTGCCCAGTATCGTCACCTTATCAAGGTTCAAATGATCCAATAATTCGATGACGTCATGTGCTTCCCTAAGTACGTTATAGTTCATGAAATCGGGGTCATAGTCTGATTTTCCCCGCCCCCGATAATCCATCGTGATCATGCGCAAGTCGTTGGCGTGTGGCGCAAAAAACGAGAAATCACGACTGTTTCGGGTCAATCCTGCGAGGCACAACAGAGGCTTGCCCGTGCCACTGTCCTCGTAGTGGATTCGCAGACCATCGGATGTCGTAAAGAACGCCATTAAAGACCTGCCAAAGCTGGGATCGTCGATAGGTTGGGCAGAACATGCGCTGGCGTCCAGGGTAGTCGATCCATAGGTTCATTTGCGCGGTTGACCCACGCAGTAATAAAACCATATCCACTTGCGCCAGCGGCATCCCACCCGTTCGAACTGACGAAAAGCACTTCGTCTCGGTCGCAACCAAACCTTTTTTGCACCAGATCATAGACACGAGAGTGAGGTTTGAAGACTCCTACGGCTTCAACCGACAGCACATCGTTAAGTAATTCTTCGATCCCCGCCGACTGTACCGCTCCATCCAACATCGGTGGCGACCCGTTGGAAAGAATGGCCGTTTGCAGGCCTCCGGCCTTTAGAGCCGCCAACATTTCTGGAACCTCAGGGTATGCTTGTAACTCCCAGTATAGGTCCAACAGTCTTTGCCTTAGCCTGTCGTCACCTTGCAGCCCAGTGGCCTCCAGTGACCAGTCAAGGCCGTCCTGTGTAACATCCCAGAAATCTGCGTGGGCATTCGCAACTGCACGCAGCCATGTATATTGCAATTGTTTCAGACGCCAGTGAGCTGCCAATTCAGGCCATTTGTCACGAAGCGCTTCGAACTCTGGCTCGGCAGATGCTTGACGGGCGGCTGCTGTCACATCGAATAGTGTGCCATAGGCGTCAAAAATACAGGTTGTAATAGCCATCGGTTCCTCCCGCGATCGCGCGCAAGGTGACACAAGAATATGAGGCTTTAAAGTGCTTAGGGAATTCTATTCCATTATGTCGGGCCATGCTCTAATTTAGGCCGCTCATGCCCTGAGGCTGGAGGCCGAATTGACCACTATCAGACAAGGCGACACTGTTCGCATTCATTACACGGGAACACTTTTGGACGGCAAAGTTTTCGACAGTTCCGACGGACGTGATCCTTTGGAGTTCGCGGTTGGTTCAGGCCAAATCATTCCTGGCCTCGACGCCGCCCTTCCGGGAATGGCAATCGGTGAAAAAAAACGTGTCGAAGTTCCCTGCACGGAAGCTTATGGTCCGATCAATCCGGGTATGAGGCAGCAAATCCCAAGAGAGGGGATACCAGACGATATCCCGCTTGATCCAGGCAGTCAGTTGCAGATGCAGACGCCTGATGGGCAAGCTGTACCTGTTACCGTTGTAGATAGTGATGAGGCGACGGTCACCTTGGATGCAAATCATCCGCTAGCCGGTCAGGATCTGATTTTCGACATTGAGATTGTTTCGATAAACTGATCCAGACTTTCAAAGATCGGCAAACCCGTGCAGAAGCGATTCAAAGGCAGAAACGACCTGAGGCTGCGTAAAAAACAAAAACGCGGTCAGTAGGCCAACTAAGGTTACCAGCAAGAGACGCGCGCGACTATTACGAATCCCGGGTTTCTTCTGAGACGCGAGGGTACGACCATTGCTTGCAAGTATCTGATCAAGTTTGCTCATGCCGCAATCCCTGCATCGGAAACGTGGTGAAATCTTGACACCAACAGGGAAAGATAAGGTCACATTGCGTCTGGTTGCGGCATGCCAAGAATGTGAAATCCGCCATCCACGCGAATAATTTCTCCCGAAGTATACATCCCGGCATCCGAAGCCAGGTAAACAGCAGTGCCGCCTACTGCCTCGAGCGTTGCGTTTGAACGCATCGGCGCATTCTGGTCGCAAAACTTGTAGGTCTTGCGCGCACCACCAATAGCGGCACCTGCCAGTGTTTTCATAGGGCCAGGGGAAATCGCGTTTACACGGATACCTTCAGGGCCGAGATCATTGGCCAGATACCGAGTCGCGGATTCCAATGCAGCCTTAGCAACACCCATGACGTTATAATTCGGCACCACCTTGTTCGACCCCTGATAAGTCAAAGTCAGTAGAGTTCCACCGTTGTCTTTCATCAGCGGATAAGCCCGACGGGCGATCTCGATAAATGAATACGCTGACACATCGAGCGAGTGTTTGAAATTGGCCCTGGTAGTGTTGAGAAACCGTCCGGTCAGCTCTGATTTGTCAGAATAAGCGATAGCGTGAACCACAAAATCGATCGTTGGCCAACGGGCAGCCAATTCGTGAAAGGCGTGATCTAATGAGGCATCGTCAGTGACGTCTGCATCCACCATGAAATCGCTGCCAAGGCTTTCGGCCAATGGTGCAAGGCGCTTTCCGAATGCGTCGCCCTGATAGGTGAACGCAAGCTCGGCGCCTGCCTCATGCATGGCCTTGGCGATGCCCCAGGCAATAGAGCGATCATTGGCCACGCCCATGATCAGGCCGCGTTTACCCTTGAGAAGATCCGACATCTTATTCACCCGTTATATTTTGACAGAACCATGGATCCATTTGTGCCGCCAAAGCCAAAGCTGTTGGTCATGACACTATCCAAGCCTGCGTTTTCAACGACTTGAGTCGCAATTTCACCGGGCTGGATGCCTTCGGCAAGCGTTTCCACGTTGATCGATGGAGTAATGAAGTCGTGGTGCAACATCAAAAGACAGAAAATCGCCTCAAGCGCACCAGCTGCGCCCTGCGCATGGCCCGTCATCGATTTGGTTGACGAGATCGGTGGAACATTGCCTTCGCCAAAAATACGGCGCACCGCCTCCACCTCACCCACGTCTCCGACCGGGGTCGAGGTGCCGTGAGCGTTGATATATCCAACAGTTCGACCTTCGGGCAGGGTCGACAAAGCCAAACGCATTGCGCGCTCGCCACCTTCGCCAGATGGGGCCACCATATCGTGACCATCCGATGTTGCCGCATAGCCGGTGACCTCGGCGTAGATCTTGGCGCCACGTGCCAACGCGTGCCCGAGTTCTTCGAGAACCACAATGCCGCCTCCACCGGAAATCACGAACCCATCGCGGTTCTGATCAAAAGCCCGCGACGCTTTTTCCGGGGTGTCATTGAACTTCGATGACATTGCACCCATTGCATCAAAAAGACAGGACAGGGTCCAATCCAGTTCTTCACCGCCACCGGCAAACATAACATCTTGCTTACCCATCATGATTTGCTCGGCAGCATTTCCGATGCAATGTAGAGAAGTCGAACAGGCCGAAGTGATCGAGTAATTGATTCCCTTAATTTTGAAGGCCGTGGCTAAGTTGGCTGAAATAGTCGAGCACATGCACTTGGGTACAGCAAAGGGACCAATGCGCTTGGTCGCGCCGTTTTTCAGAACCGTCTGGTGGGCGGTCAACATCGCGCTGGTCGATGGCCCGCCGGATCCAGCGACAAGTCCAGTACGGGGATTCACGACCTGTTCCAGGCTCAGACCCGAGTCCTCGATTGCCTGATTCATGGCAATGTGTGCGTAAGCGGCGCCTGGACCCATAAAACGAAGAGTGCGCTTGTCCACATGCTCGGTTACATCGATCTTTACAGTCCCGGCGATCTGGCTACGAAAGCCATGTTCAACCATCTGCTCATTCGCTTCGATCCCGGATTTGCCCGCTTTGAGCGAGGTCAAAACCTCTTCGGCATTGTTTCCGATTGAGGACACGACCCCCAGACCGGTGACGACGACGCGACGCATAAGCGTACTCCTGTGTTCCGTTTAGTGCAATGTATCCGACAGCTGGGGTCAGCTCTCGGATAATGCAACCTTCATGTCCTTGACCTGATAGATCAATTCGCCATCAGCTTCGACTCGGCCATTTGCTACGCCCATGGTCAGGCGACGTGTCTGCACGGCCTTTGTAAAATCCACGTAATACGTCAACATCTTGCGGTCGGGACGCACCATACCAGTCAGCTTGACCTCGCCGACACCCAGCGCATAACCGCGCCCCTGCCAGCCACGCCAGCCAAGGTTGAAGCCAGTTAATTGCCAAAGCCCGTCCAAGCCCAAGCAGCCAGGCATGATTGGGTTGCCCGGAAAGTGACAGTCAAAAAACCAAAGATCGGGAGTGATGTCGAATTCAGCGACGACATGTCCCTTGTTATACTCTCCGCCGTCCTCTGAAACATCAGTTATCCGATCCATCATCAGCATTGGCGGGGCAGGCAATTGCGCGTTGCCTGGGCCGAATAGTTCGCCGCGGGCGCACTTCAGCAGATCGTCCTTGTCAAAACTGCTCGGGAATTGGGCCATTCTGCCGCCTCTCCTGCCAGGGTCCGTTCGTAATATCTGGCCTCGTCTAGCACCCGTATGCAAGGTCCTGCAAGAGTGGTGCGCCACATCATGCTGTGGTTACGACAATCTTTGCGATTGAAATTCATTTGAAATTGCGGGTCGAGAGCACTTATATATGAGTATAGCGAAAATGGGTATCGGACACATGACACCTCAGAGCCGTGACATAGCGACAGATTGGCTGGTCAATGCCGGGTTGCGACCAACGCGTCAGCGGGTTGCTTTGGCAGAGCTACTGGTTGGCGATGGCCGACACAGACATGTCACTGCCGAAAGTCTGTTCGAGTCTGCAAAAAATAATGGTGACCCGGTGTCGTTGGCTACGGTTTACAACACTTTGCGAGCATTTTGTGACGCGGGCGTTCTGCAAGAGATCACGGTTGACGGTTCGAAAAGTTATTTTGATACCAACACTCATGATCACCCGCACTTTTTCTGGGAAGAACAAGGCCGATTAAGCGATGCGCCGTCTGATGAGTTGGTGATCCAACGGCTCCCGGAAGCGCCCGAGGGCGTTGAGATAGCGTCCGTAGACGTCGTCATTCGTCTTCGAAAGAAATCCTGAAATTGATCTGAATTTCCTTGAGTGCGGAAAATTTTCTGCGGCTCAGATTCATTAAGACGTCGTGTCGCAATTGGAATTGATGGCACGATTCAAATATGAACAGATCAATCGAACGATTTTCCGGAGCCTTTAATGCCTCACAGACTTGTAACCCAGGAAATGATCGACACCTATCAGATGGATGGAGTCGTTTTGGTCAAGGGTTTGTTTGCTGATCATGTGAACGAATTACGTGAGGGTGTTGCCGCGAACATGGCCGCACCCGGGCCTTATGCCTCGGAAAACAAGAAGTCCGGAGAGACAGGGCGATTCTTTGACGATTACTGCAACTGGTCACGAATTCCACAATTCCGGGCTGTGATTGAAACTTCGCCTGCAGCAGAAGTGGCTGCCGATCTGATGCAGTCACAATCAGTTCAGATGTTCCACGATCACGTTCTGGTAAAAGACCCAGGTACTTCGATGGCTACGCCTTGGCATCAGGACGGGCCTTATTATTTTGTCGAAGGCCAGCAAACTATCAGTTTTTGGTCGCCGCTCGATCCGGTTAGCCAGGCTACGCTACGTTGCGTGGCGGGATCTCACCGTTGGGAAAAAGAAGTGCTTCCGACGCGGTGGGTATCGGAAGAAGGTTTTTTTGCGGATGAAGGGCAATATATCCCGGTGCCTGACCCAGATGTCGAAGGCATGAGGATCGTCGAATTCGAAATGGAACCTGGCGACGCAGTAGCGTTCAATTTTCGTACATTACACGGGGCACGCGGCAATCAATCTGATATCAGCCGCCGGGCCTTCTCGCTAAGGCTGGTGGGCGACGATGCCCGCTATGTTCAGCGCCCGGGTCGTACTTCACCGCCATTTCCAGGACACGACATGGTGCCTGGCCAACGCCTGCGGGAGGATTGGTTTCCGATGTTGTTGCAACACTGAGTCTGCTTAGAACCACTGCCCAGGTTCCATCAGTCCCAAATCCATCAGTTGTTCCGATTTCCATTCGAACGGAACCGACTTGCACCATCGAAAACTTGGAATGTCAAATGTCGACCCTGAATTGGACTTGAGCGCCTTCGCCGCGCGGAAAGAGCACACAGCGGCGGATAGATTGTGGTGCCAAGGACAGGAGTACGTGTTGTACTCCGGCTCGTTGAAAGTATGGTCCGGCTGCAGCAATAACCCTTTTCGAGCCCTGAACAGAGCGACCCGATCGATGCGTCGGCGCTCGTAAGGAATTTGATCTTCAAATCGCCACCGCAGTCCACCTGACATGTCCAGTTGCCGCTCCAGCGGCCGTCCTTCAGAGTCGTGTCGTGCATGCGCGTAGTAACCTGTACTGTCCAGCATCGCGTGATTTGGCGCTACCCCGTTAGGAAAGACGTCCAAATCATCTGCGTACAAGTCGACAACATGAGCCATCATTGAGTCGCGTCTTTCCTCGGAGTGAAAGGCGAGCAACTCTTCTACGCTTCGTGTCTCGCAAAAGGGGTAAAACAGATATTCGGCATTGTATCCGTAGTAAAACCAAACACCGGGCGCGGCCTTTATGACGCGATTGACCGTGTCAAAGACTACATCGCGTGGCGCGCAGTTTAATGTTATACGATGAATCTTGGCTTCAAGCTCAGCTTCCAAAGCGAACTGATCAGGCAGAAAGACAATAACTGACTTGAAACCAAGCCTCAGATGATGGCGCAGGGTACTGTCCAACTCAACATCATCTTCAGCAAACAACAACGCCACGGGGCCTTGGGCTAAGGTTGATGGTGCCCATTTCTGAAAATGCTCGAGAGAGTCATACCGCACTGTCTGCACCGGTCCCGCTTTGCTGGAAGTTTTCGTCAAACTCGGGTAAATGCGCGGCCATTGCAAGCGGCGTTCGTTGCGTATAGATGACGTCGACCTAGCGAGCGCAAAGGCCTTTCTCATGTCCGAACCCAAAAAGCTGTATATCAAGACTTATGGCTGCCAGATGAATGTCTATGACAGTGAGCGGATGGCCGAGGCGCTTGGCGGCAAGGGCTATGTTGAGACGAAGTCCCCAGACGATGCTGACATGATCTTGTTGAACACATGTCACATTCGTGAAAAAGCCGCTGAAAAGGTTTATTCCGAACTTGGCCGCTTTAAAGGTTTAAAGGCCGAAAAACCGGATTTAAAGATCGGTGTGGCAGGTTGTGTGGCCCAGGCCGAAGGGCAAGAGATTATGCGCCGCCAGCCGTTGGTCGATTTGGTGGTAGGTCCGCAAAGTTACCACCGTTTGCCCGAAATGGAGGCCAAAACGCGGGAAGGCAAAAAGGCGCTGGATACCGATTTTCCTGAAGAGGATAAATTCGAAAAGCTAAAGAACAGACCAAAAGCCAAACGTGGACCAACAGCTTTTCTGACAGTACAGGAAGGGTGCGACAAGTTCTGCGCGTTTTGCGTGGTCCCATATACACGTGGGGCCGAGGTCAGTCGGCCAGCCGATAGAATCCTGCACGAGGCACGCGATCTGGTTGAACGCGGTGTGCGCGAAATCACATTGTTGGGGCAAAACGTCAACGCCTATCATGGTGCCGGACCGAGTGGCGACATGACGCTGGCTGGTTTGATATGGGAACTGAACAAAGTAGATGGTTTAGAGCGCATCCGCTTTACCACATCTCACCCCAATGACATGACCGATGATCTGATCGAAGCACACGGTACATGTGACAAGCTGATGCCATACCTGCACCTACCGGTACAGTCTGGATCTGACCGAATTCTAAAGCGCATGAACCGTAGCCACACTGCGGATAGTTATCTGCGATTGATAGAGCGTATTCGCGAAGCCCGCCCTGACATCTTGATGTCAGGAGATTTTATTGTCGGTTTCCCGGAAGAGACGGATGAAGACTTTAAGGCCACCTTGGATTTGGTGGAGCAGGTTAGATACGGCTATGCCTATTCTTTCAAATATTCAACGCGGCCAGGCACACCTGCGGCAGAACGGCCACAGGTGGACCCGGAAAAGGCGGACAGCCGCTTACAAGAATTACAGGCCGTTATCACTCGGCACCAGCGCGAAATTCAGGACTCAATGGTTGGACGAAAACTACGTGTCCTGTTTGAAAAGCCGGGTCGGCAAAGTGGGCAAATGGTGGGAAAATCCGAGTATCTGCACGCAGTTCACGTCTCTGACGCAAGTTTGAAGGTCGGCGAGCTGCGAGATGTCAGAGTAGTTTCGTCAAGCGCGAATTCGTTGGCCGCAGAACTACTCTAACCTGTGCAACTCGTTCAAATATGACGATTCTAATGAAAAATTAACCCTTGATTTAAGGGTGGAATGTATGGTCCGAGGTATCCCAGTTTTTTCAAGGGTCATGTATTTCCCTTGGCTGTTCGAGTTGCAAGTTGACTAGTTGCTTGAAAAACGCACTGGAGGGTACGAGTAGTGAGCCGAATAGGTCGTCAACGAATGAAACTGAAAGGTTTCCTTTCGGCGACTTTCCCGTTCTTTCTTTCGGCTCTGTTCTCAACATCTGTATATGCCAGTGGCAAAGACGGCGAAGTGGCTGAACCCGATGTTTTTTCGCCTCAGACCGAAGCAAGTGACGTCAGTGCATTTTATCTTGGCGTGAGTGCTGGTTACGGAGCAGGTGGTACCGACCGCTTTGGGCTCGCGGTACCCGGTGACAGAATAAACATTGGAGACCTTGAACCCTCGGGCGGTTATGGAGGCATTCGCGGCGGTTGGCGTGGGATAGTCCCAACCACCGGCGGACGCGACTATGTCTATGGTGTAGAATTAACTTATGATTTTGGCACGTTGGACGACACCGCCTCGTCATTGGTCGGTGGGACGACGGTCGACGCCCGATCTGCTATTTCAGATGTTTTTTCGATCCTATTTCGAAACGGAATCACAAACCGCAGCCGGAGCGTTCTGTACTTTTTTTCCGTAGGTTACGCCCGGGGGGAAGTTACAACTTCGTCCACTCTTACAGGAGAAGATTTGCTTCTAAATTTGGAAGACACCGGCAACCGAAACGGTTTTTCAGCCAGTCTGGGTGCTGAACATCGGCTGAACAAGAATTGGTCAATCACGGGTGAAATCGAATATTTCCAGTTTGAGTCGGAAGAAGTCGACCTAGGGTCGGGTTTTTCCACCAAATCAACTCCGAACTTCGGCGGATTGCGTGTCGGGCTGAACTACACCTTCTAGTTGGTTCGCGCATCGGATTGCGGTCTTTCGTAAATTTCACAATGTTTTTTCAAATGACTGTAGAAGGTTAATCCTTTTCATCGCGAATTTATGAAACTCCAGCTTGCGTCTGGCCCAAGATGTTGTCTACGCTCAGGGTGAAACGCCAAGACAGGAGAACGGATTGGCCATCGGTGCCCTGAACCCACCGCAAAGTGACATGCCCCAGCGCGAGGCTTTTGTTGAATTTCCAGACAACCGGTTGTTGATAGATTTATGCGGGGAATACGACCGCAATCTTGCAAGCATTGAGCAGAAGCTGTCGGTTCAAATCGTACGCCGAGGCAATCAATTGGCGGTAATGGGCGACGAAGACGCCCAAAAGCAAGCCATTGATGTTTTGCAGGCTTTGTATACCCGTCTTGAAGGCGGTCGCGAGGTTGAAGCAGCCGATGTGGACCGAGAGCTGAGAATGGGCAATTCTGAGGCGGAAACTGGAGCACGCGACGGCGACCAATTGGAGATGTTCAAAGGCGGCGCGGTTGAAATCAAAACACGCAAGAAACTGGTCGAGCCTCGTACAGATGCTCAGAAGGCCTATGTCCAGTCGTTATTCAACAATGAATTGGCTTTTGGGATTGGACCGGCCGGTACGGGCAAAACATATCTGGCCGTAGCTGTCGGGGTATCAATGTTCATAGGCGGGCATGTGGACCGCATCATCCTCAGCCGTCCTGCAGTCGAGGCTGGTGAAAAGCTGGGGTACCTTCCGGGCGACATGAAGGACAAGGTCGACCCTTACATGCAACCACTTTACGACGCTCTGAACGATTTTCTACCTGGTAAGCAACTGGCAAAGTTGATTGAGGAAAAAAGGATAGAGATTGCGCCGCTTGCCTTTATGCGCGGGCGAACACTAGCGAACGCATTTGTTGTTTTGGACGAGGCGCAGAATGCCACGACTATGCAGATGAAGATGTTCCTAACACGGCTGGGTGAGGGTAGCCGCATGGTGATTACTGGCGACCGATCACAGGTTGATCTGCCGCGCGGTGTACCATCGGGTCTTGCAGATGCCGAGCGGTTGTTAAAGACTATTCCAAACATCAGCTTCAACTACTTCACCTCGAAGGATGTGGTGCGACATCCGCTTGTCGCCGCCATAATCGAGGCCTATGAAGCTGATGCAGGTCGCGAAACAGGTTAAAAACACACGGCGCGGTCGGGAATGCAGCCTTAGATCATTTTCATGAACCTTGAAATTACCATCGAAGACCTCCGTTGGCATGAGATAGAGCCGCTCATACTTCGCGCTGTCGAAGCCACGCTGGATTATAGGGGAGTCGAGAAAGATAACTGTGAAATCAGTTTTTTATGCTGTGATGACGCCCGGATCGCGGAATTGAATTCTGAATTCAGAGAAAAGCCGACTCCAACAAATGTTCTGAGTTGGCCCACAGCGGAGTTATCTTCTGAAATTCCTGGCGAAATTCCTTCAATGCCTGAAATGGATTTCACCGGCGAGATAGCTTTGGGTGATGTTGCAATTTCCTATGACACCTGCATGCAAGAGGCAATTGAAGCGGGTAAAAATTTGGAAGATCACGTGACACATCTAATCGTTCACGGTGTTTTGCATTTACTGGGGTATGACCACATTCGTGACCCCGACGCCACTCTGATGGAGGGCGTGGAGGTTAAGATACTTGGCAAATTGGGTGTGGATAACCCATATAATACATGAAGTGGGCACTGACCCGATCATTTGGAACAGGAAAATGGGCGATATAGACGGCAGTTCTAGGGCGGCGCAAAGCGCGCGATCCGAGAGCACCAGTAATCTCAACAACGAAAAAAGCGGGTTATTTTCCCGACTTGTCGAAGTGTTCTCTTCAAAAGACGATGAACCTGGTCGGATAAACGGAACTCCTGCAAGCCCTCCCCAATCGCGTGGTATGATGAACCTGCGGCGCATGCGGGTCGAGGATGTGGCGATCCCAACTGCAGAAATCGTGTCGGTTCCATTGACGACGACTAAGGAAGAACTGGCGCAGATTTTCCGAGAAAGCGGTCTGTCTCGAATACCGGTTTATGACGGTACTCTGGATACGCCACTTGGATTTGTGCACCTAAAGGATTTTGCGCTGACCCACGGTTTTAACGGAAATTCGGCGAAGTTTGACTTGAAATCTATGTTGCGGACACTGTTGTTCGTCCCGCCCTCCATGCCAATAGGTGTTTTGTTAACCAAAATGCAGACCGAACGACGGCACATGGCCCTTGTGATCGACGAATATGGCGGGGTCGATGGGCTGCTAACAATCGAAGATCTCATTGAACAGGTCGTCGGGGAGATTGCCGACGAGCATGACGCCGATGAAGATCAGCTGTGGGTTCAAGAAAAACCTGGGTGCTATATCGTAAAAGCGCGCGTTCCATTGGAAGAGTTCGAAGCTGAAATCGGTCGTTCGCTGACCAGTCATGAGGATGTGGACGAGGAAGAAATCGACACGCTTGGTGGCTTAGTCTTTATGTTGTCCGGTCGCGTGCCGACGCGAGGAGAAGTTGTTCAACACCCCGAAGGTCCGGAGTTCGAAGTGATCGAAGCCGATCCGCGACGGATTAAGCGTTTACGGGTAATGTTGCCGGACATCGCTCAATGATGCCCATTCAAGGCTGGCCGTTTTGGTTAAGACTTGCACTAGCCGGAATATTGGGGGCATTCGCAGCATTTGGTTTGGCACCTTGGGGATACTGGTTGGCGACGCTGGTCGGACTGGTTTTTATCACGCCATTGTTTTTGGCCTGCGAAACGCCGCGCCGCGCCGCTTGGCTAGGTTGGGTATTTGCCACAGGGTATTTTGCCAACGCCCTTAGCTGGATAACCGAGCCATTTCTGGTCGATGCAGAACGTCATGCTTGGATGGCGCCATTTGCGCTGGTGTTCTTGGCTGGTGGACTAGCCTTATTCTGGTCCTTTGCATTTTGGACAACACGGCGGATCGGTGGATCACCTTTAAAACAGGGTTTGCTGCTGTCGATTTCTCTGACTTTGGTTGAATTCGCCCGAGGATATGTCTTGACCGGATTTCCTTGGGCAGGAGTTGCGCAAGTCTGGGTCGACACGCCAATAGCGCAACTTTTGTCACTTGTAGGACCCTATGGCTTGGCGGCACTGACCTTTGTATCAACGCTGCCGCTTGGTGCGTATCTCAACGGACCTGGGAAACCGCGTTATTTATTAATCCCCGCGTTTTTGACCCTTGGGTCTATGGTCTTGTCCTTAGGTTATGCAACATTTCGCCCCGAGGTGCAGTTCAAGCAGCAAGTCGTGCGCCTGATACAGCCGAACGCGCTGCAACATCAAAAATGGGATCCGGACTTTGCGCCTGTGTTTTTTGCGCGGCAAATTGAATTCACGGCGGCTGAACCCCGACCTGATTTGATCGTTTGGCCAGAAACCTCTGTACCGGCATGGCTCGACAACGCACAACCTTATTTGGAGTCGATAACAAAGGCGGCGCAAGGCACCCCTGTCGTTCTGGGCATTCAAAGGGGGGAAGGGCCGCGTATTTTCAACTCGATGATCTATCTTGGGCCAGAGGGTCGACAAGACGGACTTTATGACAAGCACCATCTGGCCCCATTTGGCGAATATGTACCTTTCGGCGATCTAATGGCGCGTTTCGGAATATACGGTATGGCGGCGACCACCGGCAGCGGGTTCAGCGCGGGGCCAGGGGCGGCGCTGCTCGATGCTGAGCCTCTGGGCAAGGCGTTGCCGCTAATTTGCTACGAAGCAGTTTTCACGCAAGATGTTCTTTCTGCGCCTGGGCGCGCCGACTTTTTGTTACAGATTACAAACGATGCCTGGTTTGGTACGCGTTCCGGACCGTTTCAGCATTTGGCACAGGCGCGGATGCGTGCGATCGAGCAGGGTTTGCCGATGATGCGGTCGGCGAACACGGGCGTAACAGCGATGATAGATCCGCTGGGTGCAGTTACCCAGTCTTTGGACTTGGGACAATCTGGTTATATCGACGCCGTCCTGCCCATCCCCTTGGCAAAGACGGTTTATGCACGGATTGGGGATATTTGGGTCTTGGCGGCTTTATTGATGCTATTTGTGCTGGTTTGGCGCAACGTTGGGACGCCTCGGGTGCAAATACCAATTGACCCTTCGCCTTAGCACGCGTATTCCCTGGCAAGTTCGTCACAACGGCTTCCTGGCGTGGCGGGGAAATCTTAATGGAGCGCTTTTATGTCCCGACAGAATTACGTTTTTACCTCGGAGTCCGTTTCCGAGGGGCACCCGGATAAGGTTTGTGACCGTATTTCGGATGCTGTGCTTGACGCATTTTTGCGTGAAGAACCCGAAGCACGTGTGGCGTGCGAAACCTTTGCAACAACGAACCGCGTGGTTATCGGAGGTGAAGTTGGGCTGTCTGATCAAGACAAGCTGCATGACTACATGGGGCGTATAGACGAGATCGCGCGCGCCTGTGTAAAGGACATTGGTTATGAGCAGGATAAGTTCCATCACGAAACTATTGAGGTGACGAACCTGCTGCATGAACAATCTGCCCATATCGCGCAAGGTGTAGATGCGTCCCATAACAAGGATGAAGGCGCCGGCGACCAGGGTATTATGTTTGGTTATGCGACAACCGAAACGCCTGAGTTAATGCCGGCACCGATCCAGTACTCGCACGCGATCCTGCGCCGTCTGGCTGAAGTGCGAAAAAACGGTACTGAACCTGCACTGGGACCTGACGCTAAATCACAGCTTTCGGTCGTCTATCGAGACGGCAAGCCAGTAGGGGTGAGTTCGGTTGTTTTATCGACCCAGCATTTGGATGAGTCGCTCACTTCGGACGACATTCGCCTGATCGTTGAGCCTTATATTCGCCAAGTCCTACCTGACGGTTGGTTGTCTTCGGAAACCGCATGGCACGTAAATCCGACAGGTAAGTTTGTTATCGGAGGACCAGACGGTGACGCTGGTTTGACCGGGCGCAAGATTATCGTGGACACATACGGGGGCGCAGCGCCGCACGGCGGTGGGGCATTCTCTGGCAAAGACCCGACAAAGGTGGATCGTTCGGCGGCTTATGCAGCACGCTATCTGGCCAAAAACGTCGTGGCGGCAGGGATGGCCGAGCGCTGTACCATTCAGTTGAGCTACGCGATTGGCGTATCCAAACCTCTATCGATTTATGCTGACACACATAGCACTGGCCAAGTTCCAGATGCTGATATCGAAAAAGCAGTGGGGCAAGTCATGGACCTCACGCCACGCGGCATCCGAGAGCATCTTGCGCTGAACAAACCAATCTATCAACGTACTGCGGCCTACGGCCACTTTGGTCGCCAGCCAGATGAAGATGGTGGTTTCAGTTGGGAGCGCACAGATCTGGTTGACGCACTGAAACAAGCGGTTTGATCCAACGGAAAAAGCGCACCGAAGACGGTGCGTTTTTTACATTGGCCGTTGAGACTTCGCCCTTGAAACGCTTGAACTGCAGCAGTATGGCCACCGCTATGAGCAATCAGCTTTCGCAACGTCCGCACCGGAATTTTTATGGCCGTCTCAAGGGCAAAGCCCTCAAGCCCAGTCAAAAGGCCTATTTGAGCGAGGATTTGACCGCACTTTCCCCCGGTGCGGTCGATTGGCATACTAATCCTGAACGTGTTCCGTTGGATCTTGCGGGTCTGTTCGACAGTCGCCCTGTTTGGCTAGAGATTGGGTTCGGAGGAGGCGAGCATCTGGTGCATCAGGCGGAAAGCAATCCGGATATCGGTATTATTGGGGCAGAGCCATACATCAACGGTGTTGCAATGTTATTGGGTAAGATCCGGAAAGCCGGGGTCGAAAACTTGGCAGTTCATCCTGGTGACGCGCGTGATCTGTTCGATGTTTTACCAGAAGCCAGCATCTCGCGTGCATTCCTTCTTTATCCCGATCCATGGCCCAAAAAGCGTCATCACCGCCGCAGGTTCGTCACGCCTGAACATTTGGAGCCGCTTGCTAGGGCGTTGAAGCCCGGATCTGTTTTTCGTGTGGCTACAGACATCCCTGATTACGTGCGCCAAACATTGGAAGAAGTGCCGCGTGCCGGGTTCGAATGGTTGGCCGAAGGCCCCAAAGACTGGCGCGAGCCTTGGGGTGATTGGATTTCCACCCGTTACGAACAGAAAGCTCTGCGTGAGTGCCGCACGCCGCACTACCTGACCTTCCGCCGCAAAGATTGATTGCTGCTGGACCAATTGGTGCCAATTCGCTAATCGGCCATGGATTGACAGCGCATAAGGAGCCCCCATGTCCGGACACGGCACGCCCATACCGATGACTTCGCATCCCTGCGGACCGCTGAACGGCACAGCCGAAGTACCCGGGGACAAGTCGATTTCGCACAGATCGCTGATTTTAGGTGCTATGGCAGTGGGCGAAACCCGGATATCTGGATTGTTGGAGGGCGAGGATGTTCTGGATACCGCTAAGGCGATGCGAGCTTTCGGGGCTGAGGTAACGGATCTCGGCGGTGGTAAATGGACGGTTCATGGTGTTGGTGTAGGCGGCTTTGCCGAACCGGATCAGGTGATTGATTGTGGCAACTCTGGAACTGGAGTGCGTCTGATCATGGGTGCTATGGCCACCTCGCCAATTACGGCAACCTTTACTGGTGACGCGAGTTTGAATAAGCGTCCAATGGCGCGTGTTACCGATCCACTAGCGCTGTTCGGGGCGCAATCTGTCGGGCGTTCTGCTGGACGGTTGCCGATGACTATCGTTGGTGCCAATGATCCGATCCCAGTTCGATACGAGGTTCCAGTGCCGTCGGCTCAAGTCAAATCAGCCGTTTTGCTGGCGGGTTTGAATGCGCCTGGTAAAACCGTCGTAATCGAAAAAGAAGCCACTCGTGATCATTCAGAGCGGATGTTAGCCGGGTTTGGGGCAGAAATCACGGTAGAGGACACAGACCAAGGCCATGTGATTACCTTGACTGGCCAGCCAGAACTTAAGCCGCAGATCATCGCGGTACCACGTGATCCGTCCAGTGCAGCCTTCCCGGTTTGTGCTGCGTTGATCACGCCCGGTTCAGATGTTTTGGTTCCAGGTATTGGCTTGAACCCAACGCGAGCCGGCTTGTTTACTACTTTGCGCGAAATGGGCGCTGATTTGACCTATGAAAATGAACGCGAAGAAGGCGGCGAACCCGTCGCCGACCTCAGAGCCCGGTATTCACCTGAAATGAAGGGTATCAAAGTACCGCCTGAACGTGCTGCGTCGATGATAGATGAGTACCCCGTGCTGTCCGTGGTCGCTGCAAACGCCGTCGGAACCACGCTCATGGGCGGGGTGCGAGAGTTGCGGGTCAAAGAAAGTGACCGAATCGACGCTATGGCGCGCGGTTTGCGTGCTAATGGTGTCGCAGTAGAGGAAGGTGAAGATTGGTGGTCGGTCGAAGGGTTGGGTATTGGTGGTGTGCCAGGCGGCGGTGTATGCGAGAGTTTCCTTGATCATCGCATAGCCATGTCCTTTATGGTGCTGGGTATGGGTGCGAAAGTTGAAGTTTCGGTGGATGACGGTGGGCCAATTGCCACCTCATTTCCGATTTTTGAGCCTCTGATGGCAGGTTTGGGTGCCAGGGTCGAACGCACATGAGGTTCACTGTCGCGATCGACGGTCCAGCTGCAGCCGGCAAGGGGACAATATCAAAGGGCATAGCGGAGCGCTTTGGGTTTTCACATCTGGACACCGGGTTGCTGTATCGCGCAGTTGGAAGGCGTACTCTTGATGGCACACCAGCCGCCGAGGCCGCCAAAGCTCTGAAAGCCGAAGAACTTGAACAAGGGGATCTGCGCACAGCTGAAATAGCACAAGCAGCATCGAAGGTGGCAGTCATACCAGAAGTTCGGTCCGCACTGGTTGATTTTCAACGCGCATTTGCCTTCAGGGCAGGTGGGGCTGTGTTGGATGGACGCGACATCGGAACGGTAATTTGTCCCAAAGCCGAGGTTAAATTGTTTGTGACTGCCAGCGCCAAGGTCCGCGCCGAACGGCGTTTTCTTGAACTTAAAGCCAAAGGTGCAGACGTGACGCGCGATCAGGTGCTGACCGACGTCAAGGAACGTGATGCGCGTGACGCCCAACGCAGTACCGCTCCGATGAAGCCAGCCAAGGACGCAAGTATGCTTGATACTTCGAGTTTGAGTATTGAAGAGGCGCTTGCGCAAGCTGTGGCAATCGTAGAACGAAAGCTACCCACAGACTGGTAACCTCGGGCCTTGCTGTTCACCAAGCTTTGTTTGGCCTTTGTTACACCCGTATTTTATGGTCGAGGCAACGTCTTTAGGAGATTGACCATGATCCGGTACGCACTGGCGCTTATTCTTTTGGCTGGCAGTACACTTGCTCAGGAAGCTGAACCTCCGATGGACTATAAACGGCTGGGTGAGATCATATTTGCGTTGGACCCCGACGCCCAACCAGTTGGGCCGGGGTTTGAGTTAACGGTATCGGTCCAGACGGAGCTAGTGATCACTGACGTCACCGCAGACAGGATGCGAGCGATGGTATCGATTGGCAGCGCCGCGGATTTATCAACCGCGGATTTGCAGCGAATGATGCAAGCAAATTTCGACAGCACGCTGGACGCGCGTTACGCGATCGCCAATGGTATCTTGTGGGCTGTTTACATACACCCGTTGTCTGCTCTGAAAAAAGAACAGTTTATCTCGGGGTTGGCCCAGACCGTAAACATCTCCAAAACCTACGGTACTCTTTACACCGGCGGCGCTGCGGAATTCGGCGGGGGCGATAGCCTTGATCTGCAGCGCGCCCTGATTGAAGAGCTTCTTAAGAAAGGCGAGGAAATCTAAGCCTCGTCCCGAGTTTATGCCGAAGCTGATGTGAGGCAGACTCAAGAAATCCAATGTAGTCTAGAATATACGCGGCGGGGCTCGCATCAGGCGCCCTAGGGTTATTTGCAGACCCGAGGTTACAGGGTTCGTACCCGAGGGCCAAAGATCCCTATGGTTGGCAGAGCATGTAGGCCGGGCGCCACAGTCCTTGGTTCGATGCAGGATAGCGGCAATTCTTCCCCTCGGACCCAAAAAGAATTCTGCTATACAGTCTAAAAACAAAATATGGGAATGTTTGTACATCTCCCCAATATTCAACAGGGACTGAACCAAATGAATAATCGCTTGAGCAAAATCACCATCGTTGGGGGTGGCACTGCAGGTTGGATGAGTGCGCTGATCCTCGACATGGTGTTTTCTCGCACTTCTGCACCCAAAGACCGTCCGCGCATCTGTCTGATCGAAAGCCCTAATATTGCGACTGTTGGTGTTGGTGAGGCCACGGTGCCGCGCATGCCGGTTACACTCCGCCAAGCGGGTATTTCAGAGCAGGATTTTTTTCGTGAAACCAATGCGTCGTTCAAGCTAGGTGTAAAGTTCTGTAATTGGAACAGAGACCCAAAGGGAAACCGAATTGATTATGTAAACCCTTTTGCACACGGACAGCTGTTAGAGGGGTTGGAGGCCGCCGAGTATTTTTTGCGCTTTGGCAACGGAGATCGGGACTTCACTCAGTCGATCTCTCCGCATGACGATCTGGCCCGCCTATGCAAAGGGGCGCGGCAGTTGGGGCAGCCTGAATTCGAACAGCGGTTCGGCTACGCATATCATTTAGACGCTGTAAAATTTGCCGGCATGCTCACCAAAGTCTGCACTAAGCGCGGTGTTGAGCACATCCAGGACGAAGTACAATCAGTCGAACTTGATGAACAAGGCAACGTCAGCCATTTGATGCTGGAGCGTAAGGGTCGCCATGACATTGAAATGGTCATAGATTGCACAGGATTCCGCGGATTGATAATCAATCAAGCTCTGGGCGAACCGTTTATGGATTACTCGGACTATCTGCCAAACGACCGCGCCATGGCGCTGCAGATCGAGCACCCAGATCCAGAGAAGATCGAAAGCGTCACTCGGTCTACCGCACTAGGGGCAGGTTGGACGTGGCGAGTACCGCTCTACAACCGGGTTGGCACGGGTTATGTGTTCTCATCTGCACATCGCACGGATGATCAGGCGGCAGACGAATACCTCGAATGGTTGGGTGACAGCGGTAAGGGTGCAACCCCGCGTGTGATCCCAATGCGTATCGGGCGCGTACGTAACGCATGGGTCAAGAATTGCGTCGCGATAGGTCTGTCCGGCGGATTTATCGAGCCGCTAGAGAGTACAGCGATCCACATGATTGACCACGCGATACGCTGGTTCGCCGAGCACTTGCCCACACGCGATATCGAGCCGTCCCTGCGAACCAGATATAATAGGCAGATGAATAAGCTTTATGACGAGGTTCTGGATTTCATCTGTCTGCACTATCGATTGGGCAACCGTACGGATGATCAATATTGGATCGACGCGCGCACGGAAATGAAGTTACCGGATCGATTGGCCGAAAACCTAGAGTTATGGCAGCACCGTTTGCCGGTAGAGCATGATATCGAGTTTGCAACGCTATTCAATTTTCGCGTTTATCAGACCGTTCTTTTAGGCAAGCAGGTCTATGATACTGGCTATGGTACCGGCATCCGTGATCGCGTGCGACCATTGAAGAAGCCGATTTGGTTCCATTGGTGGAAAGGCGCGAAAGTGGATCTTGCGCAGATACTCAAAACGATGCCGGATCACAAAACGCTGCTGCGAGATATCCGAGGTGAGCTGGAGCAACCAGCTGTTGGAAAGGCTGCCGCTATGAAACCGGCGGTCGCAATGCCCGGCACCGCACCAGCACCGTTAGCGGTCCTGAATATGCCGAATCTTGCTGAGATCCAAAGCGGCGCGAAGGATTTGCAACTGTTCTAGAAACTCTCTGAGTTGCCGATACCGGGTGTTGCTGAGGTAAGTACGAAGGCTGGAGTGTTGACGCTTAGCCTTCGATACTACGTATGGCGAAACGCTCGATTCCCATTGCACCTCTTGATAAGATATGTAATGTCATCACATTACGAAAATTCTGGAATTAAGCGGTGCTGATTCACGATGTCGCGCAACCTTCGCAGTGAGCTGAAACGTCGTCGTAGGCAGGCGTCACCGATGCAAGCCTATGATGCGCTACCGCAGCCCTTACGGCAGTGGTTGACGCAAGCCTGTCTGCCCTGGAGTCCAGCTTCGGCTTTGAAAATCTGGAGGCAGACTGGCGGCAGCCGCAATCCCGCCGCTGCGATTGGTCGTCTTAATGCGGTCGAGCAGGCGATGTTGCAACAGGACACCAAGGTTTGGGCTCCAAAG
Source organism: Ruegeria sp. BHSA163 (assembly GCF_059613365.1). NCBI lineage: Bacteria > Pseudomonadati > Pseudomonadota > Alphaproteobacteria > Rhodobacterales > Roseobacteraceae > Ruegeria > Ruegeria sp. BHSA163. Next base: position 171,690 of record NZ_JBXWSJ010000001.1, on the reverse strand, counting down.
AGTTGAGGATGACCCAGTGGCAATATCCGGCCGGGCTTTGGAAATATGGGCTTGGCCCTTGCGCTAGAAGAAAAATCCGCCTATACGCGCGCTGTCGATACAAGGGCGGTTAACGTCCGGGTGACGTTTCTGAGCAGGGCCGGGTTACCTCGGCCCTTTGTGTTTGTTTGTTCAGAGGCGTTCCGGAACACGCTTTAAGGCATCATGAAACAAGACCGGCGGAGACAACCGCTCGGCCAGATAAAACGTATTGTAAAGGAAAACAACGCCACATGGCTAACGCATCCATGGAGGAATTCGAAGCCCTCCTGAATGAAAGCTTCGAAATGGACACGCCCGAAGAGGGTTCTGTTGTCAAAGGCAAGGTTCTGGCAATCGAAGCCGGCCAAGCCATCATCGACGTAGGCTATAAAATGGAAGGCCGCGTTGATCTTAAAGAATTCGCAAATCCCGGCGAAGCCCCTGAAATCGCAGTCGGTGACGAGGTCGAAGTTTACCTGCGCGCTGCTGAAAATGCCAAAGGCGAAGCTGTCATCTCGCGTGAGATGGCCCGCCGCGAAGAGGCATGGGACCGCCTTGAAAAAGCATATGCCGATGACCAGCGCGTCGAAGGTGCAATCTTTGGTCGGGTCAAGGGCGGCTTCACTGTCGATCTGGGCGGTGCCGTTGCATTCCTGCCGGGTTCGCAGGTTGACGTGCGCCCTGTTCGTGACGCGGGACCTTTGATGGGACTGAAACAGCCGTTCCAGATTCTTAAAATGGATCGCCGCCGCGGCAATATCGTTGTATCGCGCCGCGCAATCCTTGAAGAATCCCGTGCCGAACAGCGTGCCGAAGTTATTGGTAACCTGACAGAGGGTCAGACTGTAGAAGGTGTCGTCAAGAACATCACCGAATACGGCGCATTTGTTGACTTGGGCGGCGTTGATGGGTTGTTGCACGTAACCGACATGGCGTGGCGCCGTGTGAACCATCCTTCCGAAATCCTGACGATCGGCGAAACCATCAAGGTTCAGGTCATCAAGATTAACAAAGACACCCATCGCATCAGCCTTGGAATGAAGCAGCTTCAGGAAGATCCATGGGATTTGGTTGCTGCTAAATATCCGCTGGGATCGGTACATCAGGGTCGCGTGACCAACATCACAGACTACGGGGCGTTTGTTGAGCTGGAAGCTGGAGTTGAAGGTCTGGTTCACGTGTCTGAGATGTCTTGGACCAAGAAAAACGTGCACCCCGGCAAGATCGTTTCTACGAGCCAGGAAGTAGATGTCATGGTTCTGGAAATCGACGGTACAAAGCGTCGTGTTTCTCTGGGCCTCAAACAGACCCAGCGCAACCCGTGGGAAGTGTTTGCAGAAACACATCCCGAGGGAACTCAGGTCGAAGGCGAAGTCAAGAACATCACCGAATTCGGGCTGTTCATCGGCCTGGAAGGCGACATCGACGGTATGGTTCACCTTTCGGACTTGTCTTGGGACGAGCGTGGCGAGGATGCAATCCAGAATTACCGCAAAGGCGACGTAGTTCAGGCGGTTGTGTCTGAGGTGGACGTTGAGAAAGAACGCATCTCTCTGTCGATCAAAGCCCTTGGTGGTGACAAGTTTGCCGAAGCCGTGGGCGGCGTTAAGCGTGGCTCCATCGTGACCGTAGAAGTGACCGCAATCGAAGATGGCGGTATCGAGGTCGAATACGAAGGCATGAAGTCGTTCATCCGTCGTTCCGACCTGTCGCGTGACCGTGCCGAGCAGCGCCCCGAGCGTTTCTCGGTCGGTGACAAGGTCGACGTCCGCGTCACCAATGTTGACAGCAAAACCCGCCGACTGGGTCTTTCGATCAAAGCGCGCGAGATCGCAGAAGAGAAAGAGGCTGTGGAACAGTACGGTTCTTCCGACTCGGGCGCGTCTTTGGGCGACATTCTGGGAGCAGCTCTGAAGTCAGGCGACTGATCTCAGACCTCAGCTTGATAAAAATTTTCGGCCCCGTGCTACCGCGCGGGGTCGTTTTTGTTGCGAATCAATACTTTCTAATTTTCGTGCTTATCTTGCTTCTGGTTCACCCATTAAGTGTGCAAATCGACCTTGTGAGCCAAAAATAGCGTTAGAATAGCGGAATTTTCTAAAACTATGCCAAGAGTCTAAGTTCCCCCGAACAGGGTTTTTTCCTATACTGCCCAGAGCTATAGGCTTGGTAAACCAGTCGCCTGGGAGGGTAACACGCATGATCCGTTCAGAATTGATTCAAAAAATCGCCGACGAAAATCCGCATCTCTACCAACGCGACGTCGAACGGATTGTGAATACTGTGTTCGAAGAAGTGACGGATGCAATGTCACGTGGCGACCGTGTCGAACTGCGCGGTTTTGGCGCCTTTTCTGTCAAAAAGCGTGATGCTCGTGTGGGTCGAAATCCAAGAACTGGCGAGACTGTGCAGGTCGAAGAGAAATGTGTTCCGTTTTTTAAAACTGGCAAGTTGCTACGGGATCGATTGAACGGTAAAGCCTGACTTTATGATGCGCTACATTCGCTATGCTTTTCTCGCGATCCTTGGGATCGTGCTGGTTTCGATCTCGCTGGCCAATCGTCAGAATGTCGAACTGAAACTGCTGCCAGATGCAATGTCAGAGCTTCTGGGCTTTAACTTGTCCACATCCTTGCCGCTGTTTCTTGTGGTCCTTGGTGGTGTTGTTGCCGGATTGATTATTGGGTTTCTTTGGGAATGGCTGCGCGAGCACAAGCACCGCCGCGATGCAACTGTGAAGAAAAGCGAAGTGCGCAAGTTGGAGCGTGAGGTCAAGAAGCTCAAGAAAAAGCAAAATGAAGGTCAGGATGATGTTCTGGCATTGCTTGATGAAGCAAGCTGAGCGCGTCTCATGGCAAGCGATATCCGCGTAAAAATCTGCGGTTTGACTGCACCTGAACACGTGAATGCAGCGGTGTTGGCAGGCGCGCGCTATGTTGGGTTCGTACTTTTCCCCAAATCCCCCCGGCATCTAGAACTTTCTACTGCTGCGGAACTTGCCCATCTGGTGCCAGCGGGCATCGCCAAAGTCGCCCTTACCGTTAATGCGACAGATGAAGAACTAGACCGTATCGCCGCTTCGGTGCCTCTGGACATGTGGCAACTGCACGGAACGGAAACGCCCCAGCGGGTTTCTGAGGTTCGAGACAGTTTTGGCCTGCCCGTAATGAAAGCTATTGGGATAGCCGAAGCTGAAGATCTGGCTGCCATTGACCGGTATTCCGAGGTGGCAGATCAACTGTTAATCGACGCAAAACCACCGCGAAGTTCTGAGCTTCCTGGTGGCAACGGATTGTCATTTGACTGGCGTCTGTTGGCTGGGCGGAAATACTGGCAGCTTCCGTGGATGCTGGCCGGGGGATTGACGCCTGACAATGTTGCCGAAGCAATCCGAATGACCGGGGCGCAGCAAGTCGATGTCTCTTCCGGAGTGGAACGTGCGCCAGGCGTCAAGGATTCCGGGAAAATTAAAGATTTTATTGCAGCAACAAGGTGATCTGACAGACACATGGTTGCGTATCCTAAGGACATTCGTTTGAATTGGAATGCAACATGCTGGCAGCGATTGGCGGGCTTACCTTAAGAAAATGGTATAACGCGCCTGAATTTTTTTGGAGAGCGAGGCAGGCCTTAGATCAAGCGAAAGGCGATCCGCTGTGCCTGCACGCATCTGTCTTTTCACATGGCGGTCTCTATTTTTCGTTTAGTGTCTGGCATGATATTGAGGCGATGTTGACTTTCGCACAATCCGGTCCGCACCGTCGCGTTCTTGCTGTGTCGGAACGGTTGGCAATCTCACACGGGTTTCACAACTTTCCCTGCATCGCAGTGCCCACCCAGCAGCAGGCGTTGCTGATGTGGAAAGAGCATAGCGGGGCGTCAAATTGATGCGTTTTGCGATGGCAAATCTTGCCGCCACCACCTATTAACGACGGGTACGACGAGGGAGACATCCATGGCCAATGATTTATTCAATTCCTTCATGTCCGGACCGGATGAGCGGGGACGCTTTGGCATTTTCGGTGGTCGTTTCGTCAGTGAAACGCTGATGCCGCTTATCCTGTCGCTGGAAGAGGAATACGAAAAGGCGAAGGATGATCCTTCCTTCTGGGCCGAGATGGATGATCTGTGGGCCAACTACGTTGGTCGCCCGTCTCCGCTGTATTTCGCGGAACGTTTGACCGAGCATTTAGGTGGCGCCAAGATTTATCTGAAACGTGACGAGCTGAACCACACTGGTGCGCATAAGATCAACAATGTGCTCGGCCAAATTATTCTAGCCCGTCGCATGGGCAAGACACGGATCATTGCCGAAACGGGGGCAGGGCAGCACGGCGTAGCAACGGCAACTGTATGTGCCAAATTCGGCCTGAAATGCGTGGTTTATATGGGTGCGCATGATGTCCAACGACAGGCTCCAAACGTATTCCGTATGCGCCTGCTTGGTGCCGAGGTGATTCCAGTAACCAGTGGTCGAGGGACGCTTAAGGACGCTATGAACGACGCGCTCCGCGATTGGGTGACCAATGTACGTGACACCTTTTATTGCATTGGAACAGTTGCAGGCCCACATCCTTATCCGGCGATGGTGCGAGATTTCCAGTCAATAATTGGCAAGGAAGCCAAAGAACAGATGCAAAAGGCCGAGGGTCGTCTGCCGGATACAATCATCGCCGCCATCGGCGGTGGGTCGAACGCAATGGGGCTTTTTTATCCGTTCTTGGATGACAAGTCGGTGGAAATCATCGGCGTGGAAGCGGGTGGTAAAGGCGTAAACGAAAAGATGGAGCATTGCGCCTCGCTGACAGGCGGGCGCCCCGGCGTGCTGCACGGTAACCGGACATACCTATTGCAGGACGAGGATGGACAAATTCTTGAGGGTTACTCGATTTCCGCCGGCTTGGATTACCCGGGAATTGGCCCTGAGCACTCCTGGCTACATGACGTTGGGCGCGCGCAATACGTTTCAATTACGGACAAAGAGGCGCTGGACGCATTCCAGCTTTGCTGCTCGACGGAAGGTATCATTCCCGCGCTTGAACCCTGCCATGCACTGGCCCACGTGATGAAAATTGCGCCCGATCTACCCAAAGATCACCTGATTTGTATGAACATGTGCGGGCGGGGCGACAAGGATGTTCAAACCGTTGCGAAATATCTGAACTTTGACATGTCAGATACCGAGGGACGCACGGCGGATTAAATCTGAAAGAAAAGGCAGAGGTAATAATTCGAAGTCTGGCTAACAGGCTTCGACGACTCAGCCTTACTTGTTGGGCCCCGTCAGTTACCACCGCGTACCGATGGAATTTAATTCTCGGCCCGATGCAAGGTCAGGATATCCAACGAGACAACTTCTAGCGCACGTTGATGCGTGGCCTCCAAGTTTACTTTGGGCGCACAGCCTTCGTCATGGGCCTGCAGAAAGCGGCCAGCGCACAGACACCAATTATCACCAGGTTTCAGGCCGGGAAAATCAAACTCTGGCCTCGGTGTGCTCAAGTCATTGCCGACGTATTTTGAAAAGGCCAAAAACTCGGCCGTCATCACTGCGCAGACTGTGTGGCTTCCCTGATCCTCGGGGCAAGTGTTGCAGGCACCGTCGCGAAAGAAACCGGTTAATGGATCGCGTGAACATGGAGCCAGAACATTGCCCAAAACATTAATGCTATCCTGTTTCTGCATAAGGGTATCTTACAGTGTTTGCGCAATCTTGCGGAACATTTCTATGTTCTGGTCGTTGATACCCGGATCGCGGAACTTGCGATCCGCCCCTGTCGTGACGATCAGCACTCCGCGAGGTTGGTCGAAATAGATGTACTGACCGTAGATACCCCGCGCTAAAAATTCACCTTCATGGGCGTTTTTGGGGATCCACCACTGATATCCATATCCTATTTTCCCGGGCTCAGTCGGTGCGCTGGGCCAAGTTGACTCGGCAATCCAATTTTCCGGAACCAGTTGTTTCCCATTCCAAAATCCGTTTTGCAGGATCATCTGGCCAAAGCGGGCAAAATCGCGCGTGGTAAAGTTGAGGCCACCCAGAACAAAGGCAACGCCCGCTCCGTCTGTAATGTAGTACCCGTCATATTCCAGGCCTAGTGGCTCGATTATTCGTTCCGTAAGCAACTCCGTCACGCTGCGTCCGGATGCCCCTCGAACGACCATGCCGATCACGTGTGTATCAATTGACACGTACTGCCAGGTCTCTCCCGGTGCGATAAAACTGTCCTGCAAAGATGCTGCAAAGTCGTCCAACTCTTGGCCCAACGCCACCACGCGTCCCATCCGGTTGATGTCTGAGTTATAGTTCAAATAATCTTCGTCGAATGTGACGCCGCTGGCCATGTTCAGGACATTGCGGATCGTGGCGCCATCGTAGGCCGTTCCCTTAAGTTTGGGCGAATACTTAACGACCAAATCATCCAGAGAGTCGATCGAGCCTTCGGCCAAGAGGATACCGAGCAAAGCGGATAAATAACTTTTGGCGACCGACCAAGATATCCGGCGGTCATCCGGGCCGGTTTCAAGGTAATATTCTTCAAAACGGATCTGCCCGTTCTGCATCACGACTAAAGAGGTAACCGCACGATCCTCGACCCAATTATCAGTTCCTTCTGGTAATTCGAAACTGGGTCCGTAAGGCAGCTCATGCGTCGGGCCGGTCCCTCTTGGCAGGTTCACAGTAAGAAATGCTTCGTTCATGTGCGAAAAATTATGAACAATTTTCTCTTCGGAAAACAGAGAGTTCACGGCCAAAAGTCGTTGGATTTCTTCGCGTTTCCAAAGGCCTACAATCAGTGCGGCCAAGGCCACCGTCAACACGATACGCAACAACCATCTAAGCGCAATTCTCATGTGTTTCCTTTCTGTCGCTCAAAATAGGAACAAGAGTTGATGTGTTTCGTATTCCGGAATCGATCAATTCTGTTCATTTACCGGAATTTATCCAATAATTTTTGCATGAGTGAACGATCGTCGGTCGCAGGTTCAGGGCTTTTGGCAGGGGCCCTTTCGGAAGCGGCGGGCTCCGTTTTTTTGGATGAACGTGGCGGAGCGGAGCGCAGGGCAACTGCATTCATGAATTTGCCACCTTCATCCTTGGCTAAATAAGCAGCCCCATCTGAGACGCCACGCAACACCTCCTCCAACCATTCGCTATCCGCTTTGGCGAAATCGCTAAGGACGTAGGGTGAGACTAGTTCTTTCCGACCAGGATGGCCGATGCCCAAGCGCACCCGATCATAGGCTGGACTTATATGTTCGTGGATCGATCGCAATCCGTTGTGGCCCGCGTGCCCGCCACCTGCCTTCACCCGAACCTTACCCGGTGCGAGGTCCAGTTCGTCGTGAAAAACTGTCACATCGGTCGAGTCAAGTTTGTAAAACCGCATCGTTTCACCCACGGCTTTACCAGAGCGATTCATGAAGGTCTGCGGTTTAATCAGCAGCACTCTCTCATCACTCAAACGTCCTTCGGCAATCTCAGCCTGAAACTTGGATTTCCATGGGCTGAATCCGTGATCCGCAGCGATCCGGTCCACGGCCATAAAGCCGATGTTGTGTCGGTTTCGGGCGTATTTTGATCCGGGGTTTCCCAACCCGACAAACAGTTTCATGGCCTCGTCCTCGTGCTGTGCGACATGCGCAATCGGTTGATGGCACGGATCGGCATCCGTTTTCCAGCCCAAGTGCACCAAAAGAAAACGGGGCCCCGTTGGAGCCCCGTCAAAAAGTCCGAAAAACGTTAGTTCGGTTTATTCTTCAGCTTCTTCCTGGCCAACGACTTCAACTTCGTCCGCGGCCACTTCTTCTTCTTCGCCTTCCTCGTCTTCGCTGGTCGACAAGCCTGTTGGCGCCGACACGTTCGCGATCACAAAATCACGGTCGATTGTGGGTTTTGTACCACCGGGCAGGTCGACTGAGGAAATGGTCGCAACATCGTTGATCTCCATGCCGGTCAGATCAACTGTAATCTTCTCGGGAATTTCACCTGCGGTGCACAACAGTTCAACTTCCGGGCGGACAACGGTCAAAACGCCACCCTTCTTGATGCCGGGAGCCGCGTCCTCATTGATGAATTCAACGGGAATGAACAACGCGATTTTGGTTGTCCGGCGCAGACGCATCAGATCCAAATGGGTAGGAAGGTCTTTGACCACGTCGCGCTGCACGTCGCGGCAGATGACACGTACGTCTTCGTGGCCTTCCACCTTCAGGTTCCACAGTGTCGACTTGAACCGGCCAGCTTTCAGACGCTTGAGCAGTTCATTGAACGGAATTTGGATCGGCAGCGGATCTTTGTCGCCACCAAAAACAATGCCCGGAACCATGCCGTCGCGGCGTGCCTGACGAGCGGCGCCCTTGCCTGTCCCCGTCCGTTCCAGAGCTTCGAGATCAGGAATCTCACCAGCCATGATAAATCTCCAATGTTAGGGCGGGCATCCTCCAAGGCTGTATACCCGCGTGAAGCCGCGTCCATAGACCGAATCTGTCGAATTGAAAAGCACCTTTTTGGGTCTTCAATCGTTTCTGCTATTTGTTGATTGAATTGGGCGCAAACTATTCCCGCTTGGGCAATTCGTCGTCCACGTCTACTACACGGTTAGCATAGTGAAAGTGGCTGATAGAACTGAGTTCCTCTGGAAGAACTCCGCCGTTGCGCTTGGCGATCAGGTGCTGGGACACCACTTTCCAACCTAGACCATTTGTATTGTACAGAACTTCACCGCAATCCCGGCAAAAGATCTTTTTCATAGACAGGGTTGGATGTTGGAATTCCGAGATTGAATCTTCGCCTTGATCGACTGAGATCTGCTCGGGGTTCCATGCTGTGACGGAGTGGTAAGGGGTGTTGAGAAGTATCCGACAGGCGTTGCAATGACAGTGTCCTCGCACCCTTGGTTCACCCGACAAAGTCAATTGTGTCTTACCGCAGTCGCAACCGATGGAATATTTGGATGGCATTCTACTCTCCCGCGCTGAACTGCAGTTCTGGTACCAGGATCAATCCTCTTGTGACATGATCAGCCCTGCCAGCGGCCTCCAAAATCTTCGGGAACCAGCAGATTGTGCGGTCCTAAGTTTTTAACATTCCGCTCACCGCACAGGGCCATTGTTGTGTCCAGCTCTTTATGAATGACCTCTAACGCGGTTGACACGCCCTGCTGACCCATCGCACCTAACCCATAGATAAAGGCCCGACCAATAAAGGTGCCCGTGGCGCCCAGCGCCAATGCTTTCAACACGTCCTGACCCGAGCGGATACCGCTATCCAAATGCACCTCTATTTCTCCGCCGACTGCTTCCATTATTTCGGGCAACACCCGGATCGAGCTAAGTGCGCCATCCAACTGACGCCCTCCGTGGTTGGAAACCACGATAGCATCGGCCCCTAACTTTGCGGCCATTCTGGCATCGTCGGCATCCAGAATTCCTTTGAGTATTACCTTGCCACCCCATTGCTCCATCAACTTTTCAACTTTGTTCCAGTCGAGACTGGGGTCGAATTGCTCGGCTGTCCAAGTTCCCAGCGAAGACGTGTCGGTGATGGTGTCGACGTGACCAACGATATTGCCGAACTCGCGCCTTTTGGCTCCTAACATTTCGATGCCCCAGGCCCATTTCGTCATGAGATTGGCAATTGTCCTGGGCGTTAGCTTTGGCGGCGCGGACAAACCGTTCTTTATGTCTTTGTGACGCTGCCCAAGAATCTGCAAGTCCAACGTTATGACCAGCGCCGAGCATTTGGCATCCTTCGCGCGTTGGATCAGGCGGCTGACATAATCTTCGTCCTTCATCGTATATAGTTGGAACCAAAAAGGTTTGGTGGTCGCTTCGGCTACGTCTTCGATCGAGTTAATCGACATTGTAGACAACGTAAAAGGTATGCCGAACGCCTCGGCAGCTTTGGCCGCCTTGATTTCCCCGTCGGCGTGTTGCATCCCGGTCAATCCTACGGGGGCCAGTGCCACAGGCATTGAAACATCTTGTCCAATCATCTGGGATGCGGTCGAGCGTCCTGACATATCCACTGCAACCCGTTGACGAAGGCGGATTTTCTCGAAATCCGACGTATTTTCGCGAAATGTCTGCTCGGTCCAGCTGCCGCTTTCTGTATAGTCGAAAAACATACGCGGCACGCGGCGTTCATAAATCCGCTTAAGGTCTTCAATATTTGTAATGGTAGGCATGGCGCAGCCCTTCGCATGATTGGTTAGGATTTCTTACCAATTTTCCGAACTTGGGGCAACGATACAAAATGCGGTCCGTTGCCACGTTCGATATGAAAACGCCGCAACGGACGTTTGTCTATTGCGGCGTTCAAGGCTGTTAATTGGTATTTTAAAGGATCAGGTGGAATGAGCCCCGTCCGCAAGTGTTTTCACAAAGTCTAAGACATCGTGCACTGGTTTGCCTGCGCCTATCTGGCTGACTATCGCCGATCCCACAACTGCGCCATCAGCAACCGATGCAATGGCCCGAGATTTTTCAGGGGTATTAATGCCAAAACCAACAATAACCGGTAGGTCGGTGGCGGATTTGATACGAGATACTTCCGGGCCAACGTCAGTGGCCTGAGCCTCTGCAGCGCCTGTAATTCCAGTGATCGAAACATAGTAAACAAAGCCTGACGTGTTCTGAAGAACTCTCGGCAATCTGGCGTCGTCCGTAGTTGGCGTCGCAAGGCGGATAAAATTCAGACCAGCTGTTTGCGCAGGCAAACACAGTTCCTCGTCTTCTTCTGGTGGAAGGTCGACAACGATCAGCCCGTCGATCCCAGCCGCCTTGGCATCAATTAGAAATTTATCGACGCCCCTGTTGTAGATCGGGTTGTAGTATCCCATCAAAACAATCGGAGTGGTATCGTCGGTTTCACGAAACGCCCCCGCCAGGTCCAACGTACGTTGCAGGGTCATGCCACCATCCAAAGCCCGCTGCCCAGCGGCCTGAATAGTAGGGCCGTCTGCCATTGGATCGGTAAAGGGTAGTCCCAATTCGATTACATCAACACCCGCACCGGGTAGACCTTTTATCACCTCGAGTGAGGTGTCATAGTCCGGGTCTCCGGCCATGACATAGGCGACGAAAGCCTTTTTCCCCTGATCTTTCAGAGCTGCAAATTTAGCGTCGATACGGGTCATTTTCGGTCCTTGTGTAAAGGTTTCGATCTGATGTGCAAAAACTTTGCCTGAAAATCAATCCCGGTTATGTCGCCAACACTAGAACGCGCATAAGCATAAAAGCAGTTACGAGTAAAATCTTTACTAAGATTGTTGGACGCTAACGAGGGATTTGAACCTTCAATCGTCGCGGGCAGGAATTCCGACGGGATTGCCTAGTCCTTCATTTAGTTTACTAGCAACGCAGCAAATAAACACATCGTAGAATTAAAGGATTGCGAGGTCGTTCTCTGATAACTCGTGCGACCATTAACTTGCGCATTCCCCTCGACCTGCATAGAAGCTTCGCTCGAATGGCATCAGGAGACCGTCATGGGTTTTAAAATGGGAATAGTAGGCTTGCCTAATGTCGGCAAATCGACCCTGTTCAATGCGCTGACAAAAACCGCTGCTGCGCAAGCGGCGAATTTCCCGTTCTGTACTATCGAACCCAATGTCGGTGATGTGGCGGTGCCAGATGACAGGCTGGACAAACTGGCGGCGATTGCCAGCTCGAAGCAGATTATTCCCACCCGAATGACATTCGTCGACATTGCGGGGCTGGTTAAAGGTGCATCCAAAGGTGAGGGGTTGGGAAACCAGTTTCTTGCCAACATTCGAGAAACAGACGCCATTGCACACGTTCTACGATGTTTCGAAGACGGGGATGTGACCCACGTGGATGGACGCGTGGACCCCGTGGCCGATGCCGATACGATCGAAACAGAATTGATGCTGGCTGATCTTGAAAGTATTGAGAAACGTCGGGCCAATCTGGTGCGTAAGCTTAAAGGCAACGACAAAGAAGCTAAGCAACAAGATCGCCTTCTTGCTGCTGCGCAAGAGATATTGGAAAGCGGTAAACCGGCTCGATTAGTCGAAGTGTCTGAGGAGGATGCCAAAGCTTGGAAAACACTACAGCTTTTGACGACAAAACCGGTTCTATACGTTTGTAACGTATCCGAGGAAGAAGCTGCCGAAGGCAACGAATACTCGGCTCGCGTGGCCGAAATGGCCGCGGCACAGGGCAACGCCCACGTCATCATCAGCGCCAAGATCGAAGAAGAAATCAGTCTTCTGGAACCTGACGAAGCTCAGATGTTCCTAGAGGAAATGGGGCTTGAGGAGCCAGGCCTCGACCGATTGATCCGCGCTGGATATGATCTGCTGAAACTGGAAACCTATTTCACTGTGGGTCCCAAGGAGGCCCGGGCCTGGACAATCCGAACCGGTACCGCTGCACCGCAGGCGGCAGGAGTTATCCACGGCGACTTTGAAAAGGGTTTTATTCGCGCTGAAACCATTTCTTATAGCGATTACATTGCGGCAAATGGCGAGCAAGGCGCCAAGGAAGCGGGCAAGATGCGGGCCGAAGGCAAAGGATACATCGTCAAAGATGGCGATGTGATGCACTTTCTGTTCAATACGTGACGACTTTGGGTCTTTTCCTGCGGGATGAGCGAGTTATCCTGTCGCATCTGCAGCACCGAGGCTTAAAGTGATCGAAATCCGTGACCTTCAGTTGCTCAGCGCCTTGGCGCGGCATCGCCATTTTGCCAAAGCCGCCGAAGAATGCGGGATTTCTCAACCTGCGTTTTCCATGCGTATTCGTAACCTAGAAGACCGGCTTGGCGTTTCGATTGTAAGGCGCGCAAACCGGTTTCAGGGTCTGACCGAAGAAGGTGAGATGATCGTGCAGCGCGCGCGGCGCATCCTTGACGACACCAAGGCATTGGAACAACAGGTTTTGGCGACAAGGGGGGAAATCACCGGAACCCTGATTTTGGGTGTGATTCCCACTGCGATAGCCTTTACCGGTCGCCTTACAAAGCGTCTCAGGCAGGCGCATCCACGAATTATCACACGTATCGAAACGATGTCGGCCACCGCTATTCAGCATCGCCTGGACGAGGGTAGCCTGGACGCAGGGGTAACTTACGGTGACAGTATCGGTACCGATCTTCGCCGGGTCGAACCCCTGTATGAAGAGACGTATGTACTGTTGGTCCCAGAACATATGACTGACGAAACCGGACCTATATCTTGGGCGCGTGTGTCGGAGTTCCCCATAAGTCTGCTCGAACCTCAAATGCAAAATCGTCGTATTCTGGACCGTATTTTTACTGAGCAGGGGTTGCATCCGGATATTGTCGCCGAGACTAGCGGCTTCACTGCGTCTATGGTCATGGCACGCGAAGGTTTGGCCGCCACAGTTGTTCCTCGGATTTTGGTACGTGCGCTGGGCGAGCTCGAGGGTACCCGTGTGCTGCCACTTGTAGATCCCGTTGTTAGTAAGCCGATTTGTCTGGCGACCCTGACGCGGGATCCAGAGCTTCCGACTGTCGAGGCATTGCGGGCGGTCGTGACGTCTTTTCGGTGATAATCTGTCGTTATCGTGCGATTGCAATTAGCGATTTGACGATATGTTATTCTGATGAGACACGACACCTCAATCGGAGGGTACCATGGCACCATTAGACACCAAGCCATCAGGCGCACCAAAGGGCGTCTGGAAGTCAGGTAAAGGCAAAGGGCGGCATACGCCCAAAGGCCGCCAATTCACAGATGAGGCCCAGGCCGATATTGCTGGCTTGCTGGGCGATCGCCCGCGTCGGCGCGACTTGCTGATCGAGTTTCTGCATCTAATTCAAGATAAACACGGTCACATTAGTGCCGACCACATCGCAGCTTTGGCAGTTGAGATGCGGATTGGTCAGGCCGAGATATATGAGACGGCCACCTTTTACGCCCACTTCGACGTAATCAGAGAGGATGAAACACCTCCACCAGCCCTCACGATTCGAGTTTGTGATTCCTTATCCTGTGAATTGGCTGGAGCACAACAGTTGCAGCAAGCATTGGAAGACGGGCTGGATCCGGCTCAGGCTCGTGTGGTGCGTGCGCCCTGCATGGGTCGTTGTGACACCGCCCCGGTACTGGAAATAGGTCACAATCACATCGATCACGCGACCCCTGAAAAAGTTCTGGCGGCGATCGCAGCCGATGATACTCATGCTCATCTTCCCGAATACGAAACTTACGCCTCATATGCCGATAATGGCGGCTACACCAAGCTAGAAGAGCTGCGCGAGGGTGGTGACTGGGAGAAAGTTCAAGAAGACATCCTTTCCTCGGGGCTGCGCGGATTGGGCGGTGCAGGCTTCCCGTCGGGTAAAAAGTGGGGCTTTGTTCGAATGAACGAAGGCCCGCGCTATCTGGCCGTGAATGGTGATGAGGGCGAACCCGGTACGTTTAAGGACCGCTACTATTTGGAGCGTACACCGCACGTCTTCCTCGAAGGCATGTTGATCGCTGCTTGGGCGGTGGAAGCCGAGACCTGCTTTATTTATATGCGCGACGAATATCCGGCGGTGCTCGAAATCCTACGCCGGGAAATTGCTGCACTGGAAGAGGCCGGGGTCGTAGCCAAGGGTTACATTGACCTTCGCCGAGGCGCAGGTGCCTATATCTGCGGTGAAGAATCCGCAATGATCGAATCAATCGAGGGAAAGCGCGGAATGCCTCGACACCGCCCTCCGTTTGTTGCTCAGGTCGGAGTCTTTAACCGCCCGACCTTGGTGCACAATGTCGAGACACTCTATTGGGTGTCAAAGATCTGCCGCGAGGGGCCGCAGATTCTAAACTCAGTTGAAAAGAATGGTCGTAAGGGCCTGCGCAGCTATTCGGTTTCAGGCCGCGTGGCAAAATCGGGCGTGTACCTGTTGCCCGCAGGATCGACCATTCTTGATGTGATTGATGCCGCCGGCGGCATGGCCGAGGGTCATGTTTTCAAGGCGTATCAACCGGGCGGGCCGTCGTCAGGTCTTCTCCCCTCAAGCATAGACGACGTCCCGCTCGACTTTGACACCCTGCAGCCACTCGGTACCTTTATCGGGTCCGCTGCTGTTGTAGTTCTTTCTAATCAAGATGCCGCCCGCGATGCAGCTTTGAACATGCTTCGCTTTTTCGAGGATGAAAGCTGTGGCCAGTGCACTCCGTGCCGCGCGGGATGTGAAAAGGCTGTGAAACTGATGCAGGCAGAAACTTGGGACACTGATCTGCTTGAGGACCTTTGTCAGGTCATGGGCGATGCGTCAATCTGCGGTCTGGGGCAGGCGGCGCCGAACCCGATCCGTTTGGTCATAAAACATTTCGCTGACGAAATCTGAGGGAGACTGAGATGCTTGACGCAAGCCCAACCAAAACTGTCACCTTCAACCTGAATGGAGACGACGTCACTGTGCCCGAGGGCACGACAATCTGGGAAGCGGCCAACGGTCGCGGCCTTGTCATTCCACATCTGTGCCACAAACCACAACCGGGCTATCGCCCAGACGGAAATTGCCGCGCCTGCATGGTGGAAGTGGAGGGAGAGCGCACACTGGTCGCCTCATGTGTTCGTCCTGCGGCAGAAGGTATGGTGGTCAAAACCGACACTGATCGCGCCGAAAAATCCCGTGCGATGGTGATGGAACTTTTGGTCTCTGACCAGCCAGAGGTCACCCACGACAAATCCAGCCACTTTTGGGACATGGCCGAATTGACGGATGTCAGCGAAAGCCGGTTCCCGGCGAAAGAACCAGAGATAATCCCGCTGTTGGATGACAGTCATGTGGCAATGCGCGTAAATCTTGACGCCTGCATCAACTGTAACCTTTGTGTTCGTGCGTGCCGGGAAGTGCAAGTGAACGATGTGATCGGCATGGCTGGCCGCGGTCATACTTCGCAGGTGGTGTTCGACCAGAATGACCCAATGGGCGACTCGACCTGCGTGGCGTGCGGTGAATGTGTGCAAGCCTGTCCGACTGGCGCGCTGATGCCTGCAACTGTGCTGGATGAGAAACAAGAGGGCGATAGCAAAGACTATGACAGTGAAACAGAAAGCGTCTGCCCGTTTTGCGGCGTGGGATGCAAGGTCTCATTGAAGGTCAAAGACGGCAAGGTAAAATATGTTGAGGGCATTAATGGGCCTGCTAACGAAGGCCGCCTGTGCGTCAAAGGTCGCTTTGGTTTTGATTATATCCATCACCCACATCGTCTGACCAAGCCACTAATCCGGCGCGAAGACGCGCCGGCCAAGGGGCTAAACGTTGATCCGGGTGATCTGTCGACCCATTTCCGCGAAGCGACCTGGGAAGAAGCGATGGATTTGGCTGCTAGCAAGCTGATGGCCCTGCGTGACGAAGATCCGCGCAGCGTTGCGGGCTTTGGCTCCGCCAAATGCACCAACGAAGAAGCCTATTTGTTTCAAAAGTTGATCCGCCAGGGTTTCGGCCACAACAACGTGGACCATTGTACCCGCTTGTGTCACGCCTCTTCGGTCGCGGCATTAATTGAAAACGTGGGTTCGGGCGCAGTAACAGCGACCTTTAACGAAATCGAAAACGCAGATGTGGCGATAATCATCGGGGCCAATCCCATCGAGAACCACCCGGTCGCCGCCACCTATTTCAAACAGTTTGCCAAACGCGGCGGCAAACTGATCGTGATGGACCCACGCGGAGTTGGTATGCGTAAATTCGCGACAGAAATGCTGCAATTCCGTCCGGGTGCAGACGTTTCGATGCTCAACGCTATCATGAACGTGATCGTTGAGGAGGAGTTGTACGACAGCCAATACATCCATCGTTGGACCGAGAACTGGGAGGCAGAAAAAGAACATCTGCGCCAGTTTACGCCAGAGGCCATGTCGCAGATCTGTGGTATCGAACCCGATCAACTGCGCCGTGTTGCCCGCACTTTTGCTCAGGCCAAGGCGGGGCTAATTTTCTGGGGGATGGGAGTCAGCCAGCACATACATGGCACAGACAACTCGCGCTGCCTGATCAGCCTTGCACTTATGACCGGTAATGTGGGCAAGCCTGGCGCTGGGTTGCACCCGCTACGCGGTCAGAACAACGTTCAGGGGGCGTCGGATGCGGGGCTTATCCCGATGTTTCTGCCAGATTACAAAACCGTAACAGACGACAATATCCGGGCTCAGTTTACCAAAGTCTGGGGCTCCGATGACTTCTCGAACGAAAAGGGTTTGACTGTCACGGAAATCATCGACCAGATTTACGCGCGGAATATCAAAGGCATGTATATTCTGGGTGAAAATCCGGCAATGTCCGATCCGGATGTGAATCATGCCCGCGAAGCGTTGGCCAAGCTGGACTTGATGATTGTGCAGGACATCTTCCTGACCGAAACGGCGAACTATGCCGATATCATTCTACCTGCCTCGGCGCTTTATGAGAAAAACGGCACCGTTTCGAACACAAACCGCCAGGTGCAGCGGGTGCGCCCCGCTGTCACTCCTCCGGGTGAGGCGCGCGAGGATTGGAAGATCACAGTCGAACTGGCCAAACGGATTGGGTTGAAGTGGGATTACTCAGACGTGTCTCAGGTCTTTGCCGAGATGAAGCTGACGATGGGGTCACTCGACAACATAACTTGGGAACGTTTGGAGACCGAGACGATTACGTACCCGTCACTGAGTGAAACCGATCCGGGGCAGTCAATTGTTTTCGGCGATGGTTTCCCGCGCGCTGACGGCAGGGCGAAATTCACCCCAGCCAGTGTTATCCCACCCGATGAAGCACCGGATGACGAATATCCGATGATCGCAACCACCGGTCGTCAATTGGAGCATTGGCATACTGGGTCGATGACCCGTCGCGCCAAGGTTTTGGACGCTGTAGAGCCCGAAGCCAACTGCTCAATGAACCCGCGTACGCTCAAGCTGATGGAGATCGAGCCCGGTGAAATGATCCGCCTTACCACACGTCGCGGTTCCATCGAAATCATGGTGCGAGCAGACCGAGCGATTGCCGAAAATATGGTGTTTATCCCGTTTGCATATGTAGAAGCGGCAGCGAACATCCTGACAAATTCGGCAACCGATCCATATGCGAAAATACCCGAGTTCAAGTTCTCTGCGATTCGGGTAGAGAAAGCCGGGGAAGCTATCGCAGCTGAGTGACGCGAATCCACTTTAGAATCAATCTGAAGGCGATTCAATTTGAATCGCCTTTTTTCGATTCTTTCCCAGGAATAATTCAAATTTTTCGAAAAATGAGGAGAGACTGAAGATGACTTAATGCCATGAAAATAAATGATAAAAATACAAATTTCGTATGCTGTGGGTACGAAAAAAATTCTTTCAATAGGCAGAGGAAATTAAATTGAATTACGGTCGAAAAGTGTGACTTTTGGACAGCAATTTCGAATTTCAATACATGCATAAGTAGTTAAAGAATCTACTTGAGAAAATCATCATGAATTCACAATTTGGATTACATTGATTCCAAAAATAGCCTTAATTATAAGAGTCAATAAGAACTTTCAAAAACACATTCAATTAAACTATCGGTCGTAGAATTGAAAAACGAAGCGCTTGAAACACGTTGCCAGCGCCTATTCTTCGTGACGTCCAAATTTTCAATTACAAACGATTGAGGCGGTTGCCTTGTAGGTAAAACAAAATTGGTCGAAGAGAGCGTGAGCCGAATTAGTGGCTCACTCATTCACACACTTACGGACTAAAGACATGAAAAATGTTCTCCTCGCAACAACAGCACTGATTGCGACAGCAAGCGTTGCGGCAGCAGAAGTTAAACTCAGCGGTTATGCCCGCTTTGGTATCGGTTACGCGGAAGACCGCTCGACTACCAATGATAATATTGACGATACCATTCTGGTTTCGCGGTTTCGCCTGAACATTGACGCCAACGCCGAAACCGACGCTGGTGTAAAATTCTCGGCGCGCGTTCGACTGGAGGCTAATGAAAACCAAACAAACGGTGAGGCCGAAAAGGCTAAGCTTAGCGGCGCGCGTTTCTCGGTAATCTACGGTGGTCTGCGTGTTGACGCTGGCAACGTATCAGGCGCAATTGACAACCTGGCAGATTATGCCGGTAACGAACCTGGTCTTGAAGCATTCATTTCGCAGAATGCAGGCGTTGATTATGAGATCCTCGCTTTTGACTCGACTGAAGCAGGCTCAAACGCTGCATTCTTTCAGTACGCAGTAGGAGATTTGGCCTTTGGTGCGTCTTACGACACCGATCCGGACAACGGTGCAGACCGCTGGGATGTCAGCGCGACCTACACCTTCAACAACGTCACCGCTGCTCTGGCCTATGGTGAAACCGAGGCAGGGGACACAGCTGGTGCTGAGGACGAAAGCTTGGCAGTTCTGACTTTGGGAGCCGAATTTGGCGACCTGTCAGGCACTCTGTTCCTGGCTGACGATGATGTTGCAGATGACGACCGGGATGGCACCGCTTACGGTTTCTCGCTGGCTTACAACATCGGCGCTGCAACCACTATCACCGCAGCGTACGGTGACGGCTCGGCTGACGATGACGAACAGCAGTACGGTGTTGGCTTCATCTATGATCTGGGAAGCGGCGCCTCGCTGCGGGGCGGTGTCGCGCATTCAGAGCGTGGTGATGAAGACGGCCGAATCCTTGCTGACTTTGGTGCACGTTTCAACTTCTAAGTTGGTCTGAGCGCTAACGATAGGGCCGGTCACAGAACCGGCCCTTTTCAGTTCTAGCTAGCGCGCAGTTCAGTAGTCGCGTTCAAAAAAGACGCCAAGCCCGGTCTCGCCGCGACCATCTACGGTACCGCGCACTGTGAAACTATCAGTGACGTCCAAGTTGAGATTCACCTCGGTATCCCCTTCGGTGTTTACCGTGAAATCGGTGTACAGGTTATCGCTTAGGTAAGCGCCTGCACCCAGTCGCCCTGCGCCTTCTTCTGTTGTCCCAACATCAACCGTATCCACGCCGGTGGCATCGCGCACACCCTTGGTCGCATCACCGCCAGCACCGCTAAGTTGTGCGAGTGAAGCAGCCATCTGGGCAATGACAAACGGTGAAAGCTCGGAAAACCGGTTTCCGAACAGAAGCATTGCCAGCGCCTCTTCCGTCGGGCGCTCTGGGTCGGAAAACACGTCAACCTGTGGAGAATCCAGCGGCCCGGCGATTTCGATTGTGGCTGTTCCGTCAGATGTGCTGGTTGAGGATTCAAACTCGATATATGGAGTCAGGTCGCCTTGCAGCGTGACCAATCCTTTGGTCAAAGCTAAACGACGGCCAAGAATGTCAATATTTCCGCGGATCAACTCGATCTGACCAGATGGTACCACCGAAGCGGTCGTGCCGCCGATTTGAATGCGCCCACCCAGTTCCGCGTTCACGCCACGGCCCCGTACGAACACTGCCTTGGGCGCTAGTAACCCGATGTCCAGTGAAATGCGCGACGTGCTTTTGCTGGCTTTTTCGGTGACCACCAACTGCGCTCTTTCTCGGGTAACAAAGCTGGCATTGCTTTCGTTTACGTGTTCAATGTCTGGTATTGGAGCTGCTCCAACGGCTCCTGCTGCGGCTGCAAGGTTAATGTTCGTCTCACCGAAATTGATTTGGCCGGCTATCGAGCTGTTACCCGCCAACGCGCCGTTCATAACAATCTGACCGTTGAGGGTGGTTTCGTAAAGAAGCTTGTCAGTCAAAACCAGTTCGTTGATTGCGGTTGTGATCTGTGCATTGAACGGAGGTGTCAGGTTGACTGGGCCATTGACTGTAAACCCTCCTCCGGCACGAACGCCACCTTGCATCGCGATAGTAGCGCGGCTTTGATCAAGAGTGATTGAACCTCCTATCCCAGTAATTGTTTGTCCGACACCGGGTAATGCCATCGCTGTTCCCGAGGTGGTTACGGTTCCACTCAGCGCATCCAAAGCGGGGGGACCTTTGAGCGTGAGATCAAAGCTGGCGGTCCCTTCGATGGTGTTGGGTTCGATAAAACGGTTTGCGATCCCGATATTAACGCCACCTTGCATGGTCAGGTCCGCTTCGCCGCTGGCTTCATCAAAGGTTCCAGCAACGGTGCTGTTGATCTGGGCGGGGCCGTCGGCCTTGGCGTCAATAGTCCAAACGCCCGAGTCGCGACGCGCATTGCCCGTGGCGGAAATAGTACCCGGAAACTCGGGCGCAAATCGTTCGATTCTGTTCAGTTGCGCCTCAAAATCTAAATCCGCAGCACCGTCTGTTGTTACAGTCCCTTGCAGATCGGCATATGAGCTTTCTGGGCCTTGCAGACGCAGGCTGCCCTCTAATCCTGAACTGGTCGGGGCGACGTTGCCGTCCAGTTTTAGCTGCCCAGAAACAATTGGCGAAACGCGCCCGATGTCATCCAAAGCTGCCGAAAAATCCAATCCCCCTGCGGTTCGATCAAGCTTGCCTGAGGCAGTTGCGGTCAGTGCAGTACCGTTCAATTTAAATGTACGGATATCTAGACCTTGATCGTCGTTCACGGCATCTACATTCAAGGTTGTTCGCCCTTGAATAAGCGCGTCCACATTGTCGATACCTGTCTTGATGTCATCGGCCGTCACCGTGCCTTGAACGTCGAATGTTCTGTCAGATTGGGCTGCTCGCCCCTGAACGTCCGCACGGACCGAACCGCTCAAATCGCGTTTGGCTAGGCCCGAGAACACAGATAGATCAGGGATGTCCACTTGGGCCTTGCCGTCAGCCGAGATATCGTTCGTTGGGTCGTCAATCGTTGCTGCGACCTGCGCCGTCAGCGCGCTTCCATTGACCGTCGCGTTGCGGATAACGACTTGGTCTTTGGTGCGCGCGCCGTCTAGTTCGATTGTAGTCCTGCCGGTCAGCAAAGGATCGATTTCGGCCAAGCCGGTTCGGATGTCATTCGAAACAGCATTCGCAGTGCCGTCAAATTCAAGTGTCTTAACCGTTCCTTTGCCGTCCACCTGAAGCTGCACAGATCCGCCTAAGTCTCGTTTGGCAAGTCCTGAAAACAAAGACAGGTTGGGGATGTCTAACTGGGCCTGGCCATCGGCAGATATATTATTGGTTAAGTCATCGATCGTGGCTGCGACTTGTGCGTTCAACGCATTCCCTTTGACCGTTGCATTACGGATAACGACTTGGTCTTGGGTGCGCGCGCCGTCCAGTTCGATTGTTGTTCTGCCGGTCAGTAAAGGATCGATTTCGGTCATCCCGGTTCGGATGTCATTCGAAACGATATTTGCGGTACCGTCGAACTCAAGCGTCTGTACCGTTCCTTTACCCTCCATCTTAACCTGCATGGATCCGCTTAGATTGCGTTTGGCAAGACCCGAGAATATTGACAAGTCGTCCGCATTGACGTCGGCACTGCCATCAATTGTAAGGTTTCCAGCGGTTGTCGTAACAACGCCGTCAGCCTTCGCATCCAAAGTCTCGGAAGAGATTGTGAAACTGCGAATTGTTATTCCGTCCGAAGCTCTCTTGGCATCCAGAAAAATGTCAGTTTCGCCAGTAATTACCGGATCGATATCGTCCCGACCTGTGGAAAGGTTTCGACCTCCCACAGTGACTTTGCCATCAAAACTGCGCTCCAGAGGCGAACCAGATCCTTCAACACTGATAGAGGCCATTCCGCCGAGGTCCAGTTTGGCTATCTGCGAAAACCGCGAAAGGTCATCAGCAAGTACAGTGGCAGCTCCTTCAACTTTCAAACCCGTCGACAATCCGCTGACAATTGCATCAGTTTCCAAAGAATAATCGCGGCCCAAAAGTTCAAAGCCGGATAATTTGACGGTCTGGTCGCTGCCGTAATCGAATTGCCCGTCAAGCGTAATTCGATTTCCAACCGCCGCGTTAAGTGCGGGATCAGACATATCGATCCCGTCTAGCGCAACCTGAATATCCCCGTCGGCAGTCAGGCCGCCGTCTTGGGTCAGGGTTCCCTGACCAGCAATTTGCGCTCGTTGCAAATCCAATTGGGCCGCCAGCACGTCATCCGCCGTTAGGCTCAAATCCCAGAGATTACCGTTTTTAACATCGTACAACGCCGACAAGTGTGCCGCACCGACTGAAGTTTCGCCGCCACTGATTGGGAGCACTACGCGATCCCCGTCTGGTGGGGTAATTCGCCCTTGTACAGCAACCATCTGCAAGGCACCGCCTGACGCAAGACTGAACTGCCCTTCGAGCTTTAGCGCCTGTGAGGTAATTTCGATGTCGGAAATGTCCAACGCGCCGTCAGAATGGGTTCTCCCATCTACATACAGTTTTGTGTCTGTTCCGAAGAACGTATCCATCTCCTCGGCGAGAAACGGTGTGAGATCTCCTCCCAGATCGGCAGTAAACGCAATGCCGTCAGCATCGTCGTCGCTCTCCGAAGTGGCCGATCGCAACCGCACTTGACCTCCCAGGCGTTCAACACTGTCGCTGCTCAATCCGATGTCTGCGGTGAAATCGGTTAGGGGGCCGGAACCTTTGGCGGTAAGCCCCAACGGTGGGCTCCCCGGAATTCCCAACGCAGTCGAAATCAAACCGCCAGAAGCTTCTGCAACTGTCAGGTCTAGATCGATCTGGCGGGTGGAGTTCTCAAATCCAGCGACCAAGTCCACAGTGTCTCCGGCCCGGTCAAGTCGATCAATATCCAAAGTGGTGTCCAGTGCCCCGTCCGAAAGGGACAGATCGCCGTTGACTGCCAGATCTGCCGCAACTCCAATGAGCGGTTGACCTAACGAAAGCTGGTCGATGCGCAGCTCGCCGATTTCAATGGAGACGGGCAACTCCGGCAGTTGAAACGGTTCAGTCTCAGCGGATGGAGGCGGTTTTTCTTTCGTTGTGGTTCCAGGCGCTCGGGCAATATCGATTTCCTGCGCCGTAAGTGCGTTGACAGAAAAGCGGCCTCGGATCAATGCCAGCCGGTTCCAGTCCAATACCGCATTCTTGATGGTCAGCCAAACACCTTCATCGTCGGCAACGGTGATTTCCTGAATTCTAGCGCGCGAACTCAGCGCGCCTTCAAGCCCGATAACCCGAACGTTCTGATCTTCGCCGGACAAAGTATCCTGCAAAAAGCGTTCGATCATGCTGCCGCCGTCTTCATCCTGTGCCATCGACGGGATCGGTGCCGTAACAGCGACCATGCAAAGCAGCAGGGGATATCCAACGCGGCGCATCAAAACGCTTGTCCGATCCCAATGTAGAATTGCAGGCCGTCGCCGGTGTCGCCCTGAACTGGAACGGCTAGATCCACACGAAGTGGGCCAAAACCACCCAGATCATAACGGACCCCGAGACCCGCTCCAGAGTGAAACTCGGCGTCTGTACCCACGAACGAAGATGTATCAACCGCACCGTAGTCGTAAAAACCGACCAATGAAATCGCGTCGGTGATTTTTCCGCGAACCTCACCGGAAAAGCCAAGGAATGACTTTCCACCAGCCACCTCGTCCCCGATGGGGATGCCCAGGCTTTCATAAGGTTGGCCGCGAACAGTTCCGGCGCCACCTGAAAAGAACAGGAAATCTGGGGTGACACCATCGGCTGAAGGCCCAATCACCGATCCTATTTGCACGCGGCCTGCCAGTACCAAATTGCCACCTGTTCCAAAACTAGTGTAAGCGCGCCCATCAAAAGTCATCTGAAGCCCTGACTCGGTGCCTGACAATCCGGCAAAAGGCATAACCCGCGAATCCAGATAGAACCCGCGTGTCGCGCTGACTTTGCTGTCGCGTTCGTCCCACTCCGACCGGAATGGAATGATGAAATATCTGAATTTGCGCCCGTCACCGTAGGCGTCGTCAGCATCCGACCATTGAAACCCAGCCGAAGCCTCAGCATACAGGCGATCTGAAAATGTGCGTCTCGCACCGTAGGCAAGCGCCGCGATAGTAACATTGTAATTTTCTGTATTACGTCGTTCCAGAAGGGCGTTCCAAAAAGTGTTGTCGTCCGGTCCTAACCGGTCGGGTTGATCCAGGCGTAGCCCGATGCGGCCGTCCAAATCTTCAGCCCCGCCGATATTGCGAATAGCGAATTCAAACCTCAACCGTTCGGCCCTTCGAAAAACATTCCGATGGGTCCATGTGGCCGTCAGATCCAAGCCGTCGCGCGAAGCGAGCTCGGCCCCAAAAGTTATCCGGCGAGGCGGGAGGTCCTCGAACTCGGCGTCAAAATCCAAAGTGCCATCCGGATTTGGCTCCTCGCGCTCTTTGATCGAAACAACACTGAACGTACCAGTGCGCCGCAGCCTTGTGCCCACTTTCTGAATTTCTGCTGGGGAATACACTTCACCGGTCGGAAAGCCGGCAATCTTTTCAATTGATCTGCGCCGGACTTTGGTGTCGCCCTTTATGTACATTTTCCCAAATGTCAGTCTTGGCCCCGGCGAGAGACCAATATCAGAATCCAAACGGGCCTGAGCGTGCCGGGCAATGACTCTTTCGCTTGCAACTTCGGCTTTTGCGTGGCCAACGTCCCGCCATGCCTGCACTCCAGCGGATGCAGCCTGCTGAATTGCGCCAGTGGTTGCTGTCTTGCCGGTTGCGTATTCTGCGGGTAACTCGGTTCCGGGCGTAACCGGCTCAACAATAGCTGTACCAAAGGTATAAAGAGGGCCGGGCGTAACAGTAATCGTGGCCCGATTGAACTGCGCTGGTGCCTCTAACGAGTTTATCTCGGCGGCTTCCTGACCGTCTAACTTGATGCTGACAACAGGGGCGAAATAACCCTCGTCATACATGATTTGAACAATCGTGCGATAATCGGACAAGGCGGCCGAGAGAATCTCGAGCGAGGTGTCCAGCCCGCGTGATTCAGCAGTGAAAACTGAAGACGTTTCTTCCAGCCTTGTTACCAGCGTTTCGGGGGCACCAGTTGCCGTCAGGCTGATTTCCAGCGCTGACACAACATTAGGTGCAACAGCCACCAATGTGGCAACAAGCCAGCTTTTCAGAACGCGCCGCGGACTGCTCCCTGTAATCATCTGGCCCTGACTGCCCCAACTCGAAATCGTTATCGCCGCAGGAACTCAGGTTTTGCGGCTCGTTAAATTCAACTTAGAGCATCTGAATGCCAATAGGGAAAGGATTTATGTTCTTTAGGCAGCCGTTTTGGTCTACCCTGTGATCAGATTGTTTCGGGATTACAACCCAGCATTGCGAACCCAGCGAACAATGGCTTCGCGGTCTTCTTCTTCCATGTAGGTTACGTTGGCCGGCGGCATCGCGTGAGTAACACCCGCTTGCAGGTAAATTTGCTGTGCATTGCGGGCGATGTCAGCCTTCGTTTCAAGCAAAACACCCTTCGGAGCCCAAAGAATGCCTTCCCAAACCGGTTCTCGCGCGTGACACATCGAACATCGACCCAAAACAACGTCGTGTACCTCATCAAATCCGTCCGCAGCAGCGAAGCGCTGTTCAAAAGGTGTGAGCGGAGTGGCCTCGGCCTCTTCCAATGGTTCATACATCGGGGCGGTCGACAGCCACATAATAGCAATGAACAGCAGTGCGGTTACAAGCCAGGTCCATGTTGGATTGCCGGATCGGGCATGACGCGTATTGAAGTAATGCCGGATTGTAACACCCATCAAGAACACCAATGCGGCAATAATCCAATTGTATTCAGTCGCGAATGCCAACGGATAATGGTTCGAAAGCATCAGGAATACGACCGGCAGGGTCAGGTAGTTGTTGTGAGTTGAGCGCAGTTTTGCGATCTTGCCGTATTTCGGATCGGGTGTGCGACCGTTTTTTAGATCGTCTACTACAATCCGTTGGTTCGGCATGATGATAAAGAATACATTTGCGGTCATGATCGTCGCCGTAAATGCACCCAGATGCAGCATCATCGCCCGACCGGTAAAAATCTGGTTATAACCCCAACCCATAGCCACCAGCAGCGCGAAAAGCAGCAGCATCAGCAGGGTCGGCCGTTCGCCCAAGCCGGATTTGCACAAGTTGTCATAGACCAGCCAACCCACTGTTAGAGAGGCTGCGGAAATAAAAATGCCTTGCCACAGGGCCAGATCAGCTTTTTGCGCGTCTATCAAATAAAGCTCTCCACCTAACCAATAGACGATCATCAAAAGGGCCGCGCCGCTTAGCCATGTTGCGTAGCTTTCCCATTTGAACCAGGTGAGGTGCTCTGGCATCTTGTCAGGAGCGACTAGGTATTTCTGGATATGGTAGAAACCGCCCCCGTGTACTTGCCACTCCTCACCATCCGCCGGGCCGTTGATGTCGCGGTTAAGACCGAGGTCCAGCGCAATAAAGTAGAATGATGATCCGATCCAGGCGATGGCGGTGATGACGTGCAGCCAGCGCACACCGAACGCCATCCAGTCCCAGAAAACGGCGAAGTCGTACATGAATGAGGTCTCCGATTGCTTGCAGCCACACTAGGCAAGCGGGCTTTTCTTCGGTATTCCCGCATATTGTCAAACTGTATCAAAAAAAAACGAAAAGATGTCCTATCTCGATAATATCCGCACATTTGTCAGGGTCTACGATTTGGGCAGCATGTCTGCGGCCGGGCGCGACATGCGAATTTCCCCAGCCGTTACCTCGGCGCGGATTTCTCAACTGGAAGAGCATTTGGGCGTTCGATTGTTTCAGCGCACCACACGAAACCTCACCCCTACGGAACAGGGGCGTGCCTTTTACCCCGGTGCTGTTGCAGTATTGGACGCTGTGGATGAAGCCGAAGCGCAGGTCATCCACCTGACCGAGTCACCACGTGGATCATTGTTTGTCGCAGCACCTTTGGGGGTGGGCCGTCGGCTGATAGCGCCCCATGTGCCTGACTTTCTGTCAGAATATCCGGAAATCGATGTTCGGTTACGATTGACAGATCGATCAGTCGATCTCACAACCGAAGGTCTGGATCTGGCATTTTTCATCGGCCAACCCGAAGATAGCACGCTACGTATTCGCAAAATTGCCGATTGCCAGCGACTTTTGTGCGCGGCACCCGAGTACGTAAAGAAGCACGGAATGCCTAATTCGGGTGATGATTTGATTTTAGACAAACACGAATGTCTGAATCTGAGATTCCCCGGCGCTACAGAATTCCAATGGCTGCTGGAAACGCCAGAGGGCCCAAAAAAATTTGCTGTGACGGGACGTTTCGAGTGTGATGATGGCGACGTTCTAACAGACTGGGCTTTATCCGGGCAAGGCATTGCAATGAAACCGGCATTTGAGGTGGCCGAGCACCTCAAGGCAGGGCGGTTGGTTCCAGTGGCTTCAAAGACGCCGCCAGTGCCGGTGCAAATGGCATGCCTTTACACGCATCGCCGTCATCAGGATCCCAAGGCGCGTCTGTTCATGGACTTCATGATAGAACGGATCGGAAAAGTTGTGCGCCAGTACGAGGATTGATGTATTAGCTACCGCGATAGGTAGAATATCCATGGGCGGACAATAGCAGAGGGACGTGGTAATGCGACTCTGGATCGGACATGCCGAAACGGATGGGTATTTGATCGAGAAACAGCAGATCCTCGCTAACTTGGTGCGTATCGCGTAAATAGTCGCCGGCAAAAAAGATCAGTTCGTACGTTCCTGTTTTAAAGTGATCCATAGGCAGTATTGGACTGTCCGTACGCCCATCCGTGTTGGTTTGCATTTCCACCAGCTTGCTATGTGAGTTTCCGGACACTTTATACAGAGCGATTTTTAACCCTTCTGCCGGACAGCCGCGTGCCGTATCCAGTACATGGGTCGTCAGATAACCTGCCACAGGCCTCTCCCTTTAAATTACCTTTTTGTTGGGTCCAGTTTGGAACAAACTTCAAATCATAGGAAATGCCAAAATGGACGGAAGCTGCGTTCGGTTTGATTTGATAATCGTTGTAGCTTTAATGCGGTATGGCAGTACTAAATAGATGAAAGACGGGATGGAAAACACAATGCAGGTACCGCGCTACCCTCGCGATATGATCGGATATGGAGCTAACCCGCCGGATGCGCAATGGCCAGGGGGCGCAAAATTGGCTGTTCAAATCGTGTTGAACTACGAGGAAGGCGGAGAAAACTGTATTCTTCACGGTGATGCCGCGTCTGAGGCTTTTTTGTCCGAGATTGTGGGTTCCGCGCAATGGCCGGGACAGCGTCATTGGAACATGGAGTCGATATACGAATACGGATCGAGGGCAGGTTTTTGGCGGCTGCACCGATTGATGAAGGACCTGCCAATCACAGTCTACGGTGTCGCCACGGCGCTCGCCCGATCACCGGATCAAGTGGCTGCGATGAAATCTGCTGGTTGGGAAATTGCCAGCCATGGGCTGAAATGGGTCGAACACAAGGATATGTCGGAGGAGGAAGAGCGTACACAGATCGCAGAGGCGATACAGTTGCATACCGAAGTTGTCGGGGAACGTCCGCGCGGATGGTATACCGGTCGCTGCTCTGAAAATACCGTGCGTTTGGTGGCGGAAGAAGGTGGATTTGACTATGTCGCCGACGCATACGCCGACGACTTGCCTTATTGGCTGCAAATAGAAGGGGGGCAGGATCAGCTGATTGTGCCTTACACGCTTGATTGCAACGACATGCGTTTTGCTACGCCGCAAGGATTCAATTCCGGTGACCAGTTTCTTTCTTACCTTAAAGATAGCTTTGATGCGCTTTACGAAGAAGGTGAAGCAGGGTCTCCCAAAATGCTTTCAATAGGATTGCACTGCCGCCTCATTGGACGTCCCGGTCGGGTGATGGCGCTAAAACGGTTTCTCGATTACGCGCGCGGGTATTCAGACGTTTGGTTTGCAACGCGGCAACAGATTGCGCAGCACTGGGCCAGATTACACTCACCGCACAAAGCATCGAGACCGTCACAAATGGAAAAAGCAGCATTCATGACGGCGTTCGGAGGTATTTTCGAGCACTCGGACTGGATCGCCGAGCGTGCATTCGAACTGGAGCTGGGCCCGGCACATGACACCGCGGGTGGTTTGCACAATGCGCTGTCGCGGATATTCCGCTCTGCGACCCAAGAAGAACGGCTGGGTGTTTTATTGGCGCATCCAGACCTGGCGGGCAAGCTGGCGCAAGCAAAACGGTTGACCTTGGAAAGTACTTCCGAACAGGCCTCTGCCGGATTGGACGCATTGACTGATGAGGAAAGAGCAAACTTTACCGATCTTAACCAAAAATATTCCAAGAAATTTGGGTTTCCATTCATCATTGCAGTGCGGGACCACGATAAAGCCTCGATAATGCAAGCATTCTTGCGCCGAATTGAACATGACCGTGGGACGGAATTTGCCGAAGCATGTCGCCAGGTGGAGCGGATTGCCGAGTTTCGGTTAAGGGATGTCTTGCCATCATGAGTTGTCAGATCGAAATTGAACCAATTTCGGTTCAAGCTTTTGCGCCATTTGGCGACCTGATTGATCACGCAGGTCAACCAGATAAGATTATCAATCAAGGGCTATGCGGCCGTTATCATGACCGCGCGATATTGGATTTCGCTGATGGGCGCCCGGGGATTAGCTTGTTTAACGCCATTCCCCGTGAATTGCCTTACAAGCTCGAAATGGTTGAGCGTCATCCTGATGGCAGCCAAGCGTTTATCCCAATGACCGAAAACCCTTTTCTAGTAATTGTTGCCCCGGACGAAGATGGTAAGCCCGGGCGTCCCCACGCTTTTTTGACGAACCCGGGGCAGGTCGTGAATTATCATCGGGGTACATGGCACGGTGTGCTTACCCCGCTGCATGAACCGGGCTTGTTCGCAGTGGTGGATCGCATCGGCAAGGGTGACAATCTGGAAGAACACTGGTTCGCCTCGCCGTACGAGGTGGTGCAGGCTTGAACTATACCGCTTTTGTCGGGTCCAATCTGTCCACGTGGTCGCGCGATGTTGGTTCAATCCAAAGTCAAGTTGATGCCATCAGTCGGGCGACGTCCAGCATACGCGCGGAAAATCCCCATTCGTTGTCGTACCAACCGAATAACCTTATTTGATGCTCATCAACCATCCGCGTTTCAGGTCCAGCCAAAACAAGCGATTCCGGTCTTGTTCGCAAATCCGACGAAACCAATGGCATATCTGTCCAGCCGAGAACTGAAGAGTCTTGAACTCTTTGTTGTAAGGCGGCGATGAACTCGTTGAAACTCATAGCGCGTTCCAAAGACACGACCAGATCCACTGCGGAAACGCTGGCTGTTGGAACGCGGACTGCCGCTCCTGAAATGCGGCCTTTCAGATGCGGCAGGACGACATTGATAAGATCTGTCGCGCTGGAGGTTGTGGGAACCATGGAAAGCGCTCCGGCACGGGAGCGTGCGAGATCACCCCGCGGCGCGTCGACCATTGGCTGACTATTCGTATAACAGTGAATCGTCGTCATATGCGCCGTTGAAACGCCTCCGATCGTATCCAGCAATTTGACCAGAGGTGCCAGCCCATTGGTGGTGCAGGAAGCGTTGGACACTATGCGCGCTGTCCCCAGCTGATCTTCATTGGCACCCAAAACGATCGTCACTTCTGCAGCGGGAGAGGGGCCAGAAATCAATACCTTACCCGCCCCAGCACTCAACCCGCGTCGAGCCACATCCGAAGTGCGAGCGATACCGGTACAGTCCAGTAGAACGTCGACGCCACTTAGGTCCACATTCGCCAAATCGGCGCTGTGAGTCATGGGGACTGACTGCCCGTCCACGTGCAGATTGCTATCTTTGTGCACTACGTTTCCGGGGTAGGGGCCAAATGTACTGTCGTATTTGAATAGATAGGAGCAGGTTTCAATTGGGGCGATATCGTTTATTAAAACCAGTTCGATATCGGTGTTCTGCGGCTTGGTAAGTACCTGCCGCAAAATCGTGCGGCCGATACGGCCGAATCCATTGATCGCGAGTTTCATTCGCAAGCTATGGCAGGCGGATCAAGGGACCTCAATGCCTGAAGATTGTGATTTTAGCTGCAGCTTACCTGTGAGAAGAATTGACCAGACATATTCTGATACATGCTGGAGTAAATCACCTTGCAGCCGGTTGCTTGTTGGATTGCGGCTATAGCCTGAACAGTACGAAGACGCGGAGGAGGCCCGAACGGGTTAAGGTTATTATTATCGCGGGTAGCGCGATAAATTACCGGCTCTTCCGACACCTGAGTAACCGCCCAAGTGCGGCTCATAACAAACACCGATTTGGTTTCTTCCTTTGCTGCAACCGGAGTTGCGTCGAGGGCAGTAAGGCCAACAAAACCCGCAATGGCCAAAATCGTTCCGCGCAGTAACATGGAAATTCTCCAGTGCTGAAATTCTGGTCGTATTTCAACAGATTCAGCAGCTTCTGTGAAGCCCTAAGCTGGAGCAAGGCAGTGCGCTTTCAGCGATTGGATAACTTCAGTGGCATATGTCGGTTCACATCCTTGTAAAGCAGATAACGAAACCGACCGGGTCCTCCGACATAGCAAGCTTGCGGGCAGAACGCGCGCAACCACATATAATCACCCGCTTCGACCTCGACCCAATCCTGATTAAGGCGGTAAACTGCTTTTCCTTCAAGCACATACAGGCCGTGTTCCATCACATGGGTTTCGGCAAATGGGATAACACCACCGGGTTCGAAATTTACGATATTTACATGCATGTCATGTCGCAAATCCAGTGGGTCAGCGAAACGGGTTGTGGACCAGCGCCCATCAGTATCAGGCATTTCATTGGGAGTTATGTCATTCTCGTTCGTAATGATTGCCTCGGGGGAGGGTAGGCCAGGAACGGCTTCGTACGCCTTGCGCACCCAATGAAAACGAGTAACCGTGTCGCTTGAATTGCGCAGGGTCCATTCGGATTCTGGAGGGATATAAGCGTAGCCTCCGGTTTCCAGTACGTGCATTTGCCCAGATAGCGTCAGTGTTACCGAACCTTCGACCACAAACAATACAGCTTGTGCGCTCGGGTCGGTCTCAGGGTGATTGCTCCCACCACCCGGCTGGACTTCCATGATGTATTGGGAAAAGCTCTCGGCGAACCCGCTGAGAGGGCGGGAGAGAACCCAAAGTCGCGTTTGATCCCAAAAAGGTAGATAGCTGGTGACGATGTCCCGCATGGTCCCTTTTGGGATCACTGCATAAGCCTCTGTAAACATGGCGCGATCAGTCAAAAGTTGATCTTGGCCCGGATGCCCGCCAGTTGGCGCGAAGTAGTTTGATTTTGCCATCAGATGCCTCTGGTTGGTGGTTTGGGCACTATGCGAAGAAAGACCTCATAGTCCTAGCGTTGGCCTTTCGATAGGAATGTTCTGAAAATTTTGAAGATATGGAGGCGGGTATTGGCCC
The DNA here is from genome assembly GCF_059613365.1 of Ruegeria sp. BHSA163. Classification (NCBI taxonomy): domain Bacteria; kingdom Pseudomonadati; phylum Pseudomonadota; class Alphaproteobacteria; order Rhodobacterales; family Roseobacteraceae; genus Ruegeria; species Ruegeria sp. BHSA163. The sequence continues at coordinate 138,428 of NZ_JBXWSJ010000001.1, read as the reverse complement.
AGTGCGAGACGAGGTATAGTGTTGATCCCAATGATTTTCAGCTTTGCGAGGCTATCATGAAGGCTTTTAGTTCTATTGCTTTGGCTGCTGCCGTCACTTTGGGGCTAGGAGGAGTTGTTTTGGCAAAACCGCTTTCCCGCATAATTTCAGAGACGGGTTTGAGTCCAGAAGACTTCGAAGTGCTAAGCGCAACATCTGATTCGATGTTAGCCAGTGGTACGCCCAGAGCAGGAAAGGAACGTGAATGGATCAACGAAAGCACTGGTTCAAAGGGCACAATTCGCGTCCTCGAAGTGCGCGACAATTGTGCGAGCCTTCAGCACTTCATTCGCCCCGCAGGAGTGAGCCAAACTAGGCAGATCAGAACCCGCAGATGCCGTGATGCAAACGGCAACTGGATTCTCACCCCGTAAAGCTCGTTTTCTTTAATATCCTCTCTCTCGATCGACTTCGTGCAATATTGGTTTGCCGGAACTCAACCGTTGAAAGTTTTCTGCCACATCAGCCAGTGCCTCGCCGAGATGCCAGCCTGATACATGCGGTGTTATTGTAACGTTGGGATGTCGCCAAAGCGGGCTTGAAGCAGGCAGTGGCTCTTCGCTTGTGACATCCAGAACGGCGTGGCTCAAATTTCCGTTGTTTAATGCGGTCACAAGGGCGATCTCATCAATCAGGTCGCCTCGGCCTGCATTCAGCAATTGGCTGCCGGGTTTTATCTTCGACAGCATTTCTTCATCGAACAAACCGCTGGTCAGAGGGGTAGACGGCAGGATCGCGCAGATGTGGTCGCATTGGCCCAATAACGCAGTCAGCGCATTTTCACCGTGAAGACATACGACACCTTCGATGGATTTTGGTGAACGGCTCCAGCCGATGACCTGAAAGCCAACGGCGCGAAGCATTTCCGCCGTACGCGCGCCTATGTGACCTAATCCCAGCACTCCGACCTTTGTTTCGGGTGAAAAAAGCGGCGCTTTGGGGATCCATTCTGACCGACGCTGCGCGGACTCGTGAAAAGCCATGTGTCGTTGTCTGCGTAGGATATAGGCCAGAAACCATTCTGCGATACCTTGGGCAGGAGCGTCAGGCTTTAGTCGTGCAATACGAACATTCGAAGGAAGGATTGGGTTGCTTACAATCGTTTCGACCCCAGCGCCAAGTTTTTGTACCAGCTGCAAGTTCGGTAATCGGCTAGGGTGATCATCCTTTAAAGCGACCAGAGCTATCATAGTGATTTCCGACGCATCGCCAATCGTGTCAGGTGTTCTGACATCTGCGTTAGGCGCCAGCCTTCGAATTTCCTCGGCGATTTCGTCATCGCTCATCCAGTCGGACAGTCCGGTTTCAATCAATAGCGCCACTATTTTGTTCCCACGCAATTAGTTTGCAATTTACGTCCCGTCATGCGGCTGGACATAGTGACGGCAGCTAAGTCATTCTCGAACCCAAGGTAAAGACCGGTTCCCTGAGCTGAGGAGAGAAATTCATGAATATGTCGTTCGGGTTACGCGATGAAAACCGTGATCTGCTGAACCGTGTGGCGGAAATGGTCCGAGACGAAATCATGCCTTTGGAGGAAGAATATCAAGCTGAAATTAACAAAGGTGACCGTTGGCGGTACACGGAACGTCAATCAGAGATTTTGGAAAGTTTGAAAGCCAAGGCCAAAGCTGCCGGTTTGTGGAACTTTTGGCTGACTGACAGCGATAAGGGATTGGGCCTGACGACAGTAGAATACGCCTACTTTGCCGAGGAAATGGGGAAAACCCCATTGGGTGCTGAAGTGTTCAATTGCTCTGCCCCCGATACGGGAAACATGGAGGTGTTTGAGCGTTATGGAACCGAAGCCATGAAGGAAAAGTGGCTGAGACCACTTCTCAATGGTGAGATACGCTCGGCCTATCTCATGACAGAGCCGGATGTTGCTTCATCTGATGCCACCAATATCTCGATGTCCTGTGTGCGGGACGGCGAAGCTTACGTGCTGAATGGTGAGAAATGGTGGTCGTCTGGCGCGGGCGATCCACGCTGCAAAGTCTATATCGTCATGGTGAAAACCGCTGGTGAAGACCAACCCAAACACAAGCGTCAATCGATGATTGTGGTACCTGCCGACGCCCCCGGGATCGAAATTTTGCGTCCAATGGAAGTGTACGGCCACGACGATGCTCCGCACGGCCATATGCATATCAGGTTCACAGATGTAAGGGTGCCCGCTGAAAACATTCTTCTGGGTGAGGGGCGCGGGTTCGAGATAGCCCAAGGTCGCCTTGGGCCCGGACGCATTCATCATTGCATGCGGGCCATTGGGCAAGCTGAGGCGGCACTAGAACTGATGTGCAAACGTTCCCTTCAACGCGAGGCGTTTGGCAAAAAACTGGCACAACTCGGAGCGAATTTTGACATTATCGCTGAATGCCGGATGGAAATCGAAATGGCCCGATTACTTTGCCTTAAAGCCGCATGGTACATGGATCAAGGCGATGCGCGCGCAGCTGCCCCATGGATTAGCCAGATCAAGGTCGTCGCGCCACGCGTTGCGTTAAAAGTAATTGACGAGTCAGTGCAAATGTTCGGGGCGCAAGGCATCAGTCAGGACACTTCTTTGGCTGCTGCCTGGACGCATGTGCGGACACTTAGATTGGCAGACGGCCCAGATGCCGTTCACCGCCGGCAGGTGGCCAGGTCAGAGTTAAAGAAACACACTCAGGAAAAGGTCTGAGAACGCTTCCATGAAAATCGATTCCAAACCGGCTTTTTTTCATGTCGGAGCCGATGGCGCTTTTGTGGGAAACGATCCAGCCCGCGGACCTTGGTCAGCAGAGCATTGTCATGCGGGACCCGTTTCCAGCCTGATTGCGCGGGCAGCCGAGACGGAAGTCGGGCCAGGTAAAATTTTGACCCGGTTAACAGTTGACCTGCTGCGCCCGTTACCACTGACAGGTCTTCGAGTTGTTGCAGAAACAACGCGCCACACAAAGACTTTGGCGACGACACGAGTGACAGTACATGATCTGAACGACACATTGTGCGCGACTGCGTCTACAATGCATCTTCAGAGCAGAGACTTGGGCCCGGTGCCGGACGCTCCTAACGATCCGATTCTGTTCGAAGATCTGGTCGACGGCCCGTTTCCGATTGGTGAGATGCGCCATAGTCTGCCTGGTTTTGCGCACTACGCGGATGTGCAGTATCCGAAAGGAGGCAATCAGGGGGCGGGTCCAAAAACAATCTGGATGCATACCCCGGCCATTCTTGATGGCGAAACCCCTTCGCCCGTTCAGGCGCTATGCCCCCTGGCGGATTGCGGGAATGGTATTTCGTGGAACGCGCCGACAAGCGAAATGGGCTTTATGAACACGGATCTGACGGTTCAAATCCACCGTGAGCCTGTTCCGGGCTGGTTTGCATCGCAGTCTGTTTCGCATTGGCAACCGACAGGTATAGGTATGTCACAATCTGTTTTGTACGATATTAAAGGACCTGTCGGCACCGCTTTGCAAACCTTAGTGTTATTTCCGCCCGGCTAGCGTCAGTTTGCTTGTTTCTGTGTTTGCTAACGAAACGGCATTGCCGTTGGTGTGCTGGCAACCTATCTTTGCCAAATGCGTTGGTTGGCTATTACACTAACTTTTTGTTTGCCTGTTCCGGCAATGGCTCACCCTCATGTCTTTATCGACACGGGTTTGGAATTTATCGTCGATGAAACTGGTGCTCTCACTCATGTCAGGGTCACTTGGGCCTACGATGAGTTTTATTCGTTGTTGGTATTGGAAGATCTGAAGTTGGATCAGGACGCTGACGGAGTACTGAGCAAAGACGAAGAGAAGTTTTTGGCTGGCTTTGATGCGCAATGGGTCGAGGGATACAATGGTGATCTGGTGGTTCGCTCAGCCGGACAGCCGGTGCTGCTGTCTGGCCCGCAGCAGGCCACAGCCACTACTGAGGATGGGCGGATTGTAACCACCCACCTGCGAACTGTGGAAAGCGGAAGGATTCCAGCGAATTCCCTGTCTGCTAAGGCATTTGACGAAACCTATTATACCGCTTACGAGGTTACCCGGCCTGTTGTAATATCGGGTCCTGTTTCTTGTGCTATTGAGCGCATCGAACCTGATATCGACGGGCAGCTGGCTCAGATGCAGGCATTTTTGAAAACGCTGGATGCCGATTATGATCTGGAGGAGAACGAGATCCCTCTGATCGGTGAAAACTTTGCGACAGAGATTTTCGTTTCATGTCCAGATACCTGATTTTTCCGGTTGCGTTGGCCTGCGGCCTGCTGATTTGGTTCTGGGGAAGCGGTGGTTTTGATCACCTGGCAGCTTGGGCAGCGGGCGAGCAACGAGAGTTTCAGAACCAGATTGCACGATCCTTGCGGGCCGCGCGGGCCGAGCAACCACAAGCAGTCGCGACTCTGCTTACCGTGTGTTTCGCGTACGGATTTTTTCACGCGATCGGTCCTGGTCACGGCAAGGTTTTGATTGGCGGTTATGGTCTTGGCCGCCAAGTTGCTTTTTGGCGGCTGTCGGCGATCAGTGTATTGTCCAGTTTGGGGCAAGCGGTAACGGCCGTTGTGTTGGTTTATGCGGGGGTTCTAGTTTTTCAGATGTCCCGAGAAAGCCTTGTCGGCACCACGGAACAGATTATGGCGCCGATAAGTTACGGTGCCATAGCGATAATTGGCCTCTGGTTGGTAGTCCGCGCGTTGCGCAGTTTTGCCAAACGGCATCGAAGCGTGTCTGCGCACGAGGATCACCACGACCACGACCACCACCATAACCACGACCACCATGATCACGATGCTTGCTCAGAATGCGGCCATCGGCACGGCCCAAGCGTTGAAGAGGTGGCCAATGTCGGCAGCATACGCGAGGCTTTGATCCTGATCGCGGGTATCGCCGCGCGCCCCTGCACCGGTGCATTGTTCGTTCTGATCCTTACATGGCAGATGGGTATTGCGTTGGTCGGAATAGCTGGCGCGTTCGCGATGGCACTGGGGACAGCAACCGTAACAACTTTGGTTGGTTGGACTTCTTTCGGACTGCGCGGAGGGCTTTTAACGTCGGCTTCAGCCACGAGGTTTGCAGCGGTTCTTGCGCCTACTATCGAGTTGGTAGCAGGGCTTTTGATTGCGGTTATAGCTGGCGGCTTATTGCTGCGGACGTTTTGAATTACTCGAAAATTGGATCAGGATATCTGACAGCTGCAAGGTACAACCCTTGGGGCGGACAAACAGGCCCGCAAGCGGCGCGATTTTCTGCCTCAAGCGCGTCCTTTACATCCTGTGGTGTCCAAGCGCCTGCTCCGACCCTTTCCAAAGTACCGACAAAGCTACGAACTTGATTGTGCAGGAAGGATCTAGCGCGAACATGGAAATGAACTTCGGGGCCAGAAAACCCCTGAACCTCTTCCACCCTTAACTCATCCAAAGTTTTTGTAGGACTGGCAGCCTGACAAATGGATGAACGGAAGGTTGTAAAGTCGTGCCGCCCAATCAGCATATCCGCTCCGGCCTGCATTGCAGCGACGTCCAGCTGGTGGTTGATCTGCCAGACCTGACCTTTGTAATGCGTCGCTGGCGCGCGCCGCATCAGGATTCGAAATAGATACTGCCGCTCGACCGCGGTAAATCTTGCGTGCCAGTCGTCAGCGACATGAACGGCTTTCAAGATGGCCACCGGATGAGGCTTTAGATGATGGTTCAATGCTTCGGATAGGCGAAACGGGTCCCAATCTTTGTTTAGATCGCAATGCGCCACCTGCCCCAATGCGTGAACACCTGCGTCGGTACGTCCAGCCGCCGCAATTGTATGTTGGCCCGGTTGAATTCGGGACAAAGCCTGTTCGATCGCGCCTTGAACAGATGGAAGCTCTTTTTGCCGCTGCCATCCGGCAAACGGTTCTCCGTTGTATTCGATTTTCAAAGCGTACCTAGGCATAAGCCGCTCGTATCGCGCGACGCGCGGGCGGGCAAGAGGCTGTAAAATCTCTGGCAAGTGCGCGATCTGCTACCTATCTTGGATGAAACGATAAATGCGGGGCGACAGCTTGGTCATTTCATCACTGGCAGACGGTCTTGTCCGAGGCGTGGAATCCATCGGCGATACCGTGTCCGAGACTTTTTTTGAGCCGGTCATCCGCCTGGGGGTCACAGGTTTGGCGCGCTCGGGCAAAACAGTGTTTATCACATCCCTTGTGGCAAACCTGTTAGACCGGGGCCGAATGACGGCGCTTGCGGCCCAGCAAGAAGGCCGGATCACAGCCTCATATTTGCAGCCCCAACCAGATGACACGGTGCCACGGTTTGATTACGAGTCTCATTTGTCGGCGCTGACAGGGGCAAAACCATACTGGCCGGAAAGCACCCGCTCAGTGTCAGAGCTGCGTCTTTCGCTTAAGGTGCGGCCAGCCGGTCTTTTGTCAGGGTTGCAGGGGCCACGCAAGATTCACTTGGATATTGTCGATTACCCTGGCGAGTGGCTGCTGGACCTTGCGCTGTTGGAAAAATCCTATGCGGATTGGTCAAATGAAACCTGGCTACGTATCGAAAGGCGTCCGGAAGCGTCGGAATATGTTGCTGCCGCGCGCGCGTCGGATTCTGCAGCGGTCCATGACGAACCAACCGCACTAAATCTGGCCCGAAGCTTTACTGACTATCTAAACGCAGCGCGGGATTTAGGGTTTTACGACTGCACGCCAGGGCGTTTTCTTTTACCCGGTGACCTGGCCGGGTCGCCGGTTCTAACGTTCGCACCGCTACCGATTTCGGGTGTGCTGCGCCGGGGTTCTTTGGGCCGCGAGATGGAACGTAGATACGAAGCCTATAAATCGCAGGTGGTTAAACCGTTTTTTCGCGATCATTTTGCGCGGATAGATCGTCAGGTGGTATTAGTTGACGCATTGGGTGCCATACATAAGGGGCCACAGGCGGTCGAAGATATGCGTCGCGCGATGGTTGACACACTGTCTGCGTTCCGCCCCGGCCGAAATGCATGGCTCAGCAAATTACTGCTGGGTAAGCGTGTGGAACGTATTCTATTCGCGGCTACGAAAGCTGATCATTTGCATCACCTGCAACATCCTCGTTTGACTGCGATCATTGAGGCTCTCACACGGGACGCGCGCGACAAGGCCAATTTCGCAGGGGCCGAAACGGCGGCCCTGTCCCTGGCCGCATTGCGCGCAACAACTGAGGAGATGCGCAGTCATGACGGGGTTGAGTTGCCCTGCATACGCGGGACCTTACTGGATAGCGGCAAGCAGGCGGCTTTCTATCCCGGCGAATTGCCACAAGACCCATCCCATTTGCTAGGCCCGGCGCGGGATGGTGCGGAAAACTGGTTGGGCGCAGAATATGAATTTATGAACTTTGCGCCGTCCTGTCTGTCCCTGCGTCCCGGAGATGGACCGCCCCATATCCGGCTCGACCGCGCCATGCAGTTTCTGATCGGAGACCGATTGTGACCGTTTTTCTTCGTTCTGCCCGCAGTACAGACGCAGGTGCCACCGGGGAAATATTGTACGATTTTTCCGACGAGCATGATTGGATGCCCAAATTGCATTCAGGCGCTGAAACCATCGCGTTTTGCGGAAGCATGATCGATAGGGATTGGGTGACCGTGGCTGAAAATGATAACAGGGTTGTGGGATTCTTGGCCCGTAGTGGGGCTGAAATCCACTCTCTTTATATTGAGCAAGCATTTCGCGGACAGGGGATTGGTCGCTACCTTCTTGATCACGCGAAATTGGAGCAAACGGAACTGTCGCTATTTGCGTTTCAAGCCAATGCAGGCGCGTGCCGGTTTTACGAGCGCAATGGGTTTTCAGAAGCTGCCCGAAGCGACGGGGCAGAAAATGACGAAAACCTTCCGGATGTAAAGTACGTTTGGCATAGCGGTGAGGCTAAGGATGTCTAAAGGCCCTGTACTGATCAACTTGGAGCAAGACGAACAGATTGCGGATGTCGCACAGGCTCCGCCCGTTCCCGATCTTGTGCAGCCGCAGGGACAGGCGATGCAGAGAGCAGCTCGATTAGCCGCAAGTGGCCCCTCAGTTCTGTCACGCTGGTTCTGGGGCTTGGCGCTTGCAGTAATTGGCGCGGTGGTTTCGGTTTCAGCTTGGGACTTCGCGACTTCTTTGTTGACGCGTGCCCCTGTTCTGGGCGGGATCATTTCCGTTTTGATGGGCGCACTTGTTTTGGTAGCAATTATCATTGCTTTGCGCGAACTGGCTGCGATCGCTCGGTTGTCGAAAGTAGATGAATTGCGCCGTGCCGCAGATGCGGCCATCGCCGAAGATGACTTGGCAAAGGCGCGCGAGGTCACGAACAGGTTGATCTACTTTTATAAGGGGCGTGAAGAAACTCGCTGGGGTCGCGATCGCACACAGGAACGCGTTGGCGATCAGTTCGAAGCATCTACTCTGCTGGGATTAGCCGAAGACGAAATACTTGCCCCCTTAGATGCCGCCGCCAGCAAAGAAGTTGAAGCCGCTGCGCGCCAAGTCGCTACGGTTACCGCGCTTGTACCATTGGCCCTAGCAGATGTTTTTACAGCTCTGGCCGCGTCGCTTCGAATGATCAGACGAATTGCCGAAGTCTATGGTGGAAGAGCAGGTTTTCTGGGTAGCTGGCGCCTGACACGCGCTGTTTTTGTTCATCTGGTAGCCACTGGCGCTGTTGCGGTTGGCGACGATTTGCTCGAACCTATACTTGGCGGCTCGGTTCTAAGCAAATTGTCCCGCCGCTTTGGTGAAGGGCTTGTCAACGGTGCCCTTAGTGCGAGGGTCGGCGTCGCGGCGATGGAGGTCTGCCGCCCTTTGCCATTCTCGGCGCGCCATAGACCTTCGACTAGCGGCATGGTCAAGCAGGCGCTAAGCGGGTTGTTCTCAAAATCTTGATCCAACGCGCAATGATGGTCTAGCGTTTCCTATGTAAACAGGGCGGAGCCAGCCATGACCGATCACGGCCACAGCGAGCAGGAAATCACCGCCCGCATTAACGCGCCGCCGGGGCGCGGAGTGTTGCGCGACGTGGTTTACGGTGGAATAGACGGTTCAGTCACCACCTTCGCCATAGTTGCAGGCGTGGCGGGTGCGGGTCTGTCACCATTCGTGATTGTCGCATTGGGTTTGGCCAATGTCCTGGCGGACGGGTTTTCAATGGCGGCAGGTAATTATTCAGGAACGAAGGCCGAATTGGATAACATTCGCCGCCTTCGCGCCGTTGAAGCAAGGCACATCCAGCTTTATCCCGAAGGTGAACGGCGCGAAGTTCGCGAAATTCTTTCGCAAAAGGGCCTGACCGGAAGCGTTCTGGAAGACGCGACAGATGCTATTACAGCCAACCACGAAAACTGGATCGATCTGATGATCGAGGGAGAATACGGGCTTAGTGGCGTCGATCCACATCCGATGAAGGCTGCGATGGCGACGTTCTTTGCCTTTCTTGTCGCAGGAATGATCCCCTTGTTGCCTTTTTTGGCTTCGGTCGAAAACGCATTTACCGTCTCTGTCTGGATGACCATGGGAGTGTTCTTTTTTATAGGCGCCTTAAAAAGCCGCTGGTCATTAGCTCCTTGGTGGCGTTCAGGGCTCGAAACCACCCTGATCGGAGGTGCTGCAGCGTCGATCGCCTATCTGGTGGGGTCACTTTTTCATCCCTGACCCCTTTTCGCTTGATGTCCGTCGCAATAAATGACTTGCACAAAACATTGAAATAATAAGACAATCTGAAACAATCCCGCACATGTGCTGGGGTAACCTAGAGCAACTTAAACTTGGAGGTTTTACTTGGAAACGCTGGTTGCTCTTGTTGTTTTTGCTATTCTGGTCGCCATACCTGTGTCGATTGTCGTCCTGCTGGTCAAGCAAATACGCATGCGTCGCAGGCTGGATGATCTGGAACGCACTGTTGCGCAACTTCGTGGCGCAGATACCGAATTGCCACCGGCATCTTTACAAAAACCCGCGGAACCTCTCAAAGGACCTTGGAAACAGTCTAAAGCCAAGGAAAAACCTGCTAAAATCGAGCCAACCAAGATTCAGCGGCCCGTCAAACCGCCTAAGGAAAAATCCGAACAGAGCAATTGGTTCAGCAGATTTGGTGCTTGGCTTCGTGAAAACTGGTTTTATGCAGTTTCAGCGTTGTCGCTGGCATTGGCGGGCATATTCCTGGTCCAGTATGGGGTGGAAACCGGCTTGTTACCTCCGGCGGCGCGGGTGGTCGCAGCGCTGACCTTTGGCGCTGCGCTAATTTTGTTTGGCGAGGTCGTCCGCCGCCGATTTGGCGACGATGAAAAGTTTGCTTCCGCGTATATCCCGTCGGTGTTTTCCGGGGCTGGCTTGGTTACGCTTTTCGGAGGCGTGTTGGCCGCGCGCCAGCTTTACGATCTCATCGGTGCCGAATCCGCCTTGTTTGCGATGATAGTTGTCGCTCTGATTGGTCTGCTGCTTGGCTGGTTTCATGGTCCATTGCTGGCAGCCGTAAGCCTGATCGGTGCCTATGCAGCGCCCTTTGTTGTGGGTGGAACTTCGGAAGATCCGACATGGCTATTGGGTTACTTTCTCGCTGTTGCTGTTCTGGGTCTCGGGATCGACACGGTAAGGCGATGGGCCTGGATTTCGATCTTATCGCTAGTTGGCGCATATGGATCTGGCGCGATGTTGGTGTTTTCCGCGCCAACGACTGAATCTGGATATCTGACATTTGTCACGGTGATTGCCTTGGTTTCTATTGCGATACCTGTGCGGCGCATTTGGCCTGATCACTCTGGTCCGATGACGTTTGAAATCTTCGAACGAAAGGATGGAGATGCTTGGCCAGCGTTTCCAACGCTTCTGGGTTTCGGCACGGTGGCAGTAACATCTGGGATTTTGTCCTTTAACGGGGCGGATTCAATCGCCGAGTTTTGGCTCACCGTGTTTCTATTATCTGGCCTCACCCTGTCTCTGACCCTTTGGGCACGAAACGCAAGGGCGCTGCAGGATGCAACCTTGCTGCCTGCTTTAGGGCTGGTTTGGTTTGTCTTAGCGCACGGCCTAGATGGTGGCTTGGCTGCGCGAGACTTTGCGATAACGTATGCTCAGACAGCTGAGGCGGATTTTCCATGGGTTGCGACTGTTCTTGTCGCTTTAGGAGCCATTATTTCGGTTTGCGCTGCGCTACGATCGTTCGCTTCCAGGCGCTATTCCGTGGTCTGGGCCGGTGCAGCGGCGGTATTTGCTCCGCTCTTAGGAATAGCGCTTGAAATCGGCTGGCTTCCAGCTCTGGTAATCGGAGCCTATACGTGGGCACTGCATGCAGTCGCACTTGCAGTTTTGATGGTTGTCCTTGCCGAAAGATTCGCCCGTGTTGACGGAGAAGAGCGGATTAGAACCGCCCTGTTCACGCTGTCTGCCTTATCTTGCATGACCTTTGCCTGTGTCATTGTTCTTAGCTCAGCCGCGCTTACTATCGCAATTGTGGTTGCTACCATAGTCGCAGCCGCGCTGGACAGAGCGTTCAAGCTGCCACCGATGAGTTGGTTCATTTGGGCCGGTGTATTTTCTGTCACTGCACGCCTTGTGCTGGACCCTGGTCTTGACTGGGCGAATTCTGCTCCGTTGCTCGAAATGACGCTGGTTTACGGAGGCGCGGCGGTCGGGTTTGTAGTTGCCTGGATTGTGCTTAAACCGCTTGATCGCCCGGTTGCAAAGTTGCTTTTGGAAAGCGCGGCGTGGGCGACTGCAGGTATCCTGCTATCGTTGTTGCTGCTGCGCTGGTTGGAAGGCTTTGGGGAAGGCGGGGCGCAGGACAGTCATTGGGGGCTTGGTCTTCTTTCGCTGATTTGGCTGTTGCTGGCGTATGCGCAGGTGCAAAGGTTCGAAATTGGTGGAAATCTGACCGAATTTCGCTATTTGCTCGCTGTATTCTTTGCAGGTCACGCGGCTTATCGGCTTGGGCAGGCGCTGACCGACGCCAATCCACTTTTGGTCCCGGATGCTGACCCGGTTTTGGGTCTGCCTGTTTTCAATACGTTGGCCGTTGCATATCTGCTGCCGGGACTTGCTATACTATTTTCTGCATGGCGCATCAAGCCGATGCCCAAACTGTTACGTCAAGTCAGTTATGGTCTTGCGGTCCTATTGGGCTCTGTATGGCTCGGGTTGATGATTCGACATTTTTGGCAGGGTGCGGCTGGAATGTATGCGGACAACGGAGTGTCTCAGCCGGAACTTTATACATATACGGTGGTGCTTTTGATTATTGGGGCAGTGTTGTTTTATCAGTCACTTGCCCGTCAATCTGGCCTGATGCGAAAGGCAGGTTTGGCAGTGATCGGTTTGGCTGTCGGCAAAGTTTTCCTAATCGATATCGCGGGATTGGGAGGCTTAATCAGGGTGTTTTCGCTTTTGGTATTGGGCTTGTCTTTAGCAGGTCTTGCGTGGCTAAACCGCTGGGCCAAACTTCGTCAGTCGCCCCAATCACCGGAACCACTGGACCATTAGCCGCTGGCGTCTTATAAGCCCCGCATGTTTGACCGGATGGCCATCATTATTCGAATTATATCCCCGGCGCTCTGATATCGCGAGACGCCGGGCAAAGGTGCTTGAGAATTCGCACTGACCGCTTCGACCCATATACGACAAGATCATCCAAGGGACGCCTCCAATGTGCGCCGACATGACCCAGACACCTGACTACAAAGATACGCTGAACCTGCCCAAAACCGATTTTCCGATGCGAGCTGGATTACCCAAGCGCGAGCCTAACTGGTTGGAGCATTGGGAGAAAATCGGGGTATATGATCGATTACGTGAAAAAGAAGGGCGCAAACCTTTTACCCTACATGACGGTCCCCCCTATGCGAACGGTCACTTGCACATTGGTCATGCGCTGAACAAGACAATCAAGGATATGATAGTGCGCAGCCATCAAATGATGGGTTTTGACGCGCGGTATGTTCCAGGCTGGGATTGTCACGGCTTGCCGATCGAATGGAAGATCGAAGAGCAGTACCGAAAGAAGGGCAAGAATAAGGATGAGGTGAACGTTGTGGATTTCCGTCAGGAATGCCGCAAATTCGCTGACGGCTGGATTGATATCCAGCGTGAAGAGTTCAAGCGCTTGGGCATCACCGGCAACTGGGCCGATCCCTACATCACTATGGATTATCACGCCGAGGCCGTGATTGCCGATGAGTTCATGAAGTTTCTGATGAACGGCACGCTTTATCAGGGTTCAAAGCCTGTGATGTGGTCGCCCATCGAAAAAACCGCGCTGGCCGAGGCTGAAGTCGAGTATCACGACAAGGAGAGCTTTACCATCTGGGTGAAGTTCAAAGTCGTTAATACGGGCGACGTGACGCTGGATAACAGCTATGTGGTCATTTGGACCACCACTCCGTGGACCATGCCGTCGAACAAGGCTGTGGTCTATGGCGAAGACATTTCTTATGGCCTTTACGAAGTCATCGGTCGCCCAGAGGAATGCTGGGCGAGGATTGGCGAGCGTTATCTGCTGGCTGATGATCGTGCTGCGGATGTTTTTGCGCGCGCGCGTCTGGATGACTCAATGTACCGCCGCGTTTGCGATGTTTCGCAGGAGGATTTAGCCAAGATCCAATTGACCCACCCGCTGGCCGGGGCCGAGGGCGGAAACGGCGAATGGGATGACATCCGTGATTTCCGCGCCGCGGACTTTGTGACCGATACTGAAGGTACCGGCTTTGTCCACTGCGCCCCTTCGCATGGTATGGAAGAATTCGAACTCTACCGCGACTTGGGGATGCTTGAGCAGGTCATCACTTATAATGTGATGGACGACGGCTCGTTCCGCGCCGACCTGCCGTTCTTTGGAGGCAAGTACATCCTGTCTCGCAAGGGTGGCGAAGGCGACGCAAACAAGGCGGTCATCGACAAACTTGCAGAAGTTGGCGGACTGCTGGCAAGAGGCAAGATCAAGCACAGCTATCCGCATTCGTGGCGCTCGAAAGCGCCGATCATATACCGTAATACGCCGCAGTGGTTTGCGTCGGTCGACCGTAAGTTGAATGATGGCATGGGTGAGATGGGTGACACCATCCGCGAACGTGCTTTGCGGTCAATCGACGAGCTGGTGAAGTGGACGCCGCAGACTGGCCGCAACCGCTTGTATTCGATGATCGAAGCGCGACCGGATTGGGTTCTGTCGCGCCAGCGAGCTTGGGGCGTGCCGCTGACTTGCTTCACTAAGAAAGGCGCGCTGCCGACAGACACGGATTTCCTTCTGCGTAGCGAAGAACTGAACGCACGCATCAAGGCTGAGTTCGAGAAAAGCGGTGCAGACATCTGGTACACAGACGGTTTCAAAGAGCTAATGTTGGATGGCATCGCCAACCCGGATGAGTACGAACAAGTCTTTGATGTGTTGGACGTTTGGTTTGACTCGGGCTCCACCCACGCTTTCGTCTTGCGCGATCGCGAGGACGGAACAGAGGACGGTATCGCAGACGTCTATATGGAGGGCACCGACCAGCACCGCGGTTGGTTTCACTCCTCGATGCTGCAGGCCTGTGGCACCAAAGGCCGTGCGCCTTACCGCAACGTAGTTACCCATGGTTTCACGCTGGACGCCAAGGGTAACAAGATGTCCAAGTCGCTGGGCAATACGATCGTTCCGGAGGAAGTTGTCAAGCAATACGGCGCGGATATCCTGCGCCTGTGGGTCGCGCAGACTGATTACACTGCTGATCAGCGTATCGGCCCGGAAATTCTGAAAGGCACCGCCGACAGTTACCGCCGATTGCGTAACACTATGCGTTTCATGCTCGGTTCTCTGGCTGACTTTACCGAAGCGGACCGGGTTGACCCAAGTGAAATGCCGCGCATGGAACGCTGGGTGCTCAGCCGTCTAGCCGATCTTGATGAACAGGTGCGCAAAGGCTACGCCGCATTTGATTTCCAAGGCGTGTTCAGTGCAGTGTTCACTTTTGCAACGGTAGACCTGTCATCGTTCTATTTCGACGTTCGCAAAGATGCGCTGTATTGCGACGGTGACAGTGCTCGTCGTCGCGCATCCCGCACCGTTTTGGACATCTTGTTCCATCGTCTTACGACGTGGCTTGCCCCGATCCTTGTTTTCACGATGGAAGAGGTTTGGTTGGAACGTTTCTCTGGCGACGAAAGCTCTGTCCATTTGGTCGATTTTCCGGATACGCCTGCGGAGTGGCGTGATAAAGAGCTTGAGGCTAACATGGCCAAGGTTCGCCGCGTTCGCCGTGCGGTCACTGCAGCCCTTGAAGTTCAGCGACAAGACAAAGTAATTGGCTCAAGCCTTGAAGCTGCGCCCATTGTTCATGTCGAAGATGCTGAAACACGCGCGCTTCTGTCCACGTTTGACGTTGACGACATGTGCATCACATCAGGCCTGATCGTGTCGGGTGATCCTTCACCTGCCGAGGCGTTCCGCGTACCCGAAATCGAAGGGATCGGAGTGGTGTTTGAAAAGGCAGATGGTGAAAAATGTCAAAGGTGCTGGAAGATTCTGCCAGATGTCGGACGCCATTCCCACTCGGGAGTTTGTGGCCGCTGTAACGATGCGCTTGGATAAAATTTTGGGTCTCCGCCGAACACTAGGGCGGAGACAATGCTTGCGCGGCTTGCGAGGGTCACGTCGATCTGCGAGCCTGAATATATGGCGATGATAGCAGTCAATACGCAGATCGGGCGATTAGGGGTTGAGGAAAAGGACGGTGTTGTAACCCGCCTGATGTGGGGGGGTGTCGAAGAAGGCGAAGCAACGCCGCTTCTGCAAGAAGCAGCTGCTCAATTGCGCGCATACGACATGGGTCGACTTCATCGGTTTGACCTTCCGATGAAAGTTAGCGGTTCAAAATTTCAACAGCGTGTCTGCGAAGTCATGTCGAACATTCCGTTCGGGGAAACTTTGACTTATGGCGATATAGCACGAGAATTGGACCAGCCGGCGCAACCAGTTGGCCAAGCTTGCGGGGCTAACCCAATTCCTGTGATTATCCCGTGTCACCGCGTTTTGGCCGCGAATGGTCTTGGTGGATTTTCAGGGCAGGGCGGTATTGAAACCAAAGTTGCCTTGTTACGCCACGAGGGGGCTGCCGGTCTGTTGATATGAAATGCGGAATACGGTTGCATTCTAACAGTTTGCGGCCCAACTTATACAGAATGTTGAATTTGAAGGACCGCATTCCATGAACGCCCAGACCGATCCGGCTACGCGAAAGAAGGCTATCATAGATCACCTCATGTCGCTTGAAGCGCAGGAGCTGGCGACCGCGCAGGCCCATTACGATGCTTTTCTAAAAGACTCGCAATTGGATGATCGCGAGGTGCACGACAAAGATGACATTGCGGCTTCGCGTGAAAATGCGGATTTGGCCGCAGCCTTTGACGCGCCGGTACACGCACATCATGCCAAAATCGACGTGATCGAGAACACCGATTTCAGCCTGACTGATACCGTGCAACCCGGCGCAGTCATCAAGTTCAATAACCGCCGTTTCGTTGTCTGCGTTTCGACCACTCGGTTTGAAGTAGACGGCCATACTTATATGGGTATTTCAACCCAAAGCCCGATTTATTTGGCGATGGCAGGGCTGCGTCAGGGTGATGTTTTCACCCATAACGGCACCGAGTTTGAAGTGCAGGAAATCCTGTAGGCAAACTTTATGCTTCAACTTTTTTACGCATTGGGACAATCTGCTGGGCGATCCCGGCGGAAACCAGATAAATACTGGTGACGACCAACCCCCAATGCGCCCAGCTTTCGGGGTGAAAGTCGACCCAAGCAGACCAACCAGCGAAGAATGTCCAGGCAAAGGCCATGGGCAGGGACAAATTTCGCCAACGTTCAGTACGTATGGGGTGAATGAATTTTAGTGGCAGAAACATAGCAATCGAAAACAGCGTGACCAACATCAGGATGACCCAAAAATTCGGCTCCAAGGCAAAGACAACAATAACAAACATGTTCCAACAGCCCGGAAATCCTGAAAAAGAGTTATCTTTCGTTTTCATGCGTGTGTCCGCGAAATACATCGCGCTGGCAAACGTAATAACAATGATCGCGAACCAACCGGTCCACCCGTCCATCAAACCGGATTTGAACAAGGCAAAAGCCGGAATAAAGACATAGGTCAAATAATCGATAATAAGATCCAGCAGGACCCCGTCAAATTCCGGCGCATTTTTCTTTACATGATAGTGACGCGCCAGTGGCCCATCGATTCCGTCCACGATGAATGAAACCACTAGCCACAAATACATAAGGCTCCATTTTTCTTCGACGGCGGCAAGCATTGCCAGCATCGCAAAAACGGCACCTGTTGCGGTAAACAAATGAACGGAAAGAGCTTTGAATCTGATTGTCATGCTGGTGTCATGTACGAACTCATCCAAAGATGCAAAGCAAAAAACCAAAGGCGGACGACCCAGAAATTCAATAATTTATTTGCTGTCAGGCCTTTGGATGCGCTCGATTATAAACCTCCATTAATCGGGCGGTATCGACCGCCGTATAGGTTTGTGTTGTCGACAATGAGGCGTGCCCAAGCAATTCTTGAATTGAACGCAAGTCACCCCCCGCAGACAGCAAATGCGTGGCAAAGCTATGGCGCATTGCGTGCGGGGTGGCTGTCGCTGGCAAGCCAAGTTGCATACGTGCCTTCGCCATGACGCCTTGAATAGCGCGCGGGTTCAAAGCACCGCCTCGAACTCCTCGAAACAACGGGGCGTCGGGCGATTGCGGGTGGGGGCAAAGCCTGAGATATCGATCGACGGCAGCGCGTGCCGCTGGAAGGACCGGTACGATCCGTTCTTTGTCGCCTTTGCCAAGGATACGTATCGTGTCTGGCAAAGGTGCGTCTGCGCCCGTCAGAGAAAGTGCCTCGGATATTCGTAGACCACACCCATAAAGCAAGGTGACAACCGCAACATCACGTGCGGCAACCCAATCTGACGTCGATTGTATCTCGACGGTTTCGATCATCGCGCGCGCTGCGTCCTCGGCCAGCGGGCGGGGTAGTTTCTTTGTGAATTTTGGTGCACGGGTGGACAAAACGGCGGTGGGCTCAAAGCCTTCTCGTTCAGCCAGCCAACGATAGAAGCTTTTTACAGCTGACAGCTTTCGCGCCAGTGATCTGGAGCCGACGCCGGCACTACGCTGTTCGGCCATCCACGCCCGCATATCGGATAATGTAACCCGCTCCAACGCAGACAATCCCTGGCGTTCACTGTGATGCAGTGTAACAAAGGAAAGGAACTCGGTCACATCGCCACGATATGCTGCAAGAGTGTTTTCGGAACGTCCGGCGAGAGCCCCAAGACCATCCAGCCAATGCTGCAAAGCGTCGCGACAGGCTGGAGAGATCAGGCTCACGACAGCCAGTGGCGCATCGAACGCTCGAACACACCGGCAAAGAACGCAAGTAAGTCAGTTCCAAGCTGTGGTGAGAAATGACGAGGGTCAACGGCGCCCATTACAATCATTCCGGGCAGTCGACCTTCGCCTAGTTCCAGTTTTAAGCAAGCTTCCGACCGCAGATGCGAGGCTTTTTCACCGTAAATATTTGGGCAAGGATGCTGAATTTCACGTAAAACAACCTCACGCAGCGGGCCATTTCTGTCTCCGGCCATATACCTGTCGACCGAGCCGGGTTCAGCAACTGTAAGGATGCCGCCGAGTTTGTTAACAGCAGGATCTTCTTTGATCACAGTCGTTTCCAGAAGCAAGGTGATGTGATCGACACGTAATATTTCGGCCACATCGTTACCTAAGGCGTAAAGAAAATCTTCAAATTCAACAGGTTCTAACAGACACAGAATGGCACGATGAATCTGATTGGTACCCGCCAAATTCTCGTAAGCCGCGGCGATAACGGATCGGTGCGTATCTTCTAGCCGATCAAGCCTCGCCTCGAGCCGTTGCATCGCTATGCCACGCAGGTCAATGACGTTGTCGCCGCGTGCTTGTTCGTTGGCTGCCACTAGCGCCTGCATTAGATCCTTGTCATCTAATACAACGTCGGGTTCGGCTAATATCGCCGCACGCAAATTGTCTTTGAGTTTAGGGTTGCTGCTCATGTCCTGTCCGGTCTTTTTTTGTTGAGCGGACTTATAACATGCCTCGTTTGATTTGCCTTGAGAAAAATTCCGGTGAAAAAGGATTTACGGTCTGCCTGTGGCCTAAACTTTGCCAACCGTCAGAACCTGATTGCTGTTCAGGCCCTGACAGCTTCATCTGGCGCCGATTCTTTCTTTCTACAAGCGTTACTAATTTCAGAGAATTTTTTGCCCTGTCTTCGCCCAGTCGGCTAGGAAAGCTTCCAGACCCTTGTCCGTTAGTGGGTGGTCGGCAAGCTTCTTGATCACAGCAGGTGGGGCGGTGATAACGTCTGCACCGATGCGCGCACTGTCTGTCACGTGGTTTACCGTGCGGATTGACGCCGCCAGAATTTCGGTCTCAAAGCCGTAATTATCATAGACCTGCCGAATATCCGCAATCAGATCCATACCATCAAGATTGATGTCATCCAAACGCCCTATGAATGGTGAAATGAATGTCGCACCAGCCTTTGCTGCAAGGATTGCCTGATTGGTCGAAAAGCACAGCGTTACGTTGACCATCTGGCCTTCGTCGCTAAGCGTTTTGCAGGTTTTTAAACCGGCCCATGTCAGTGGGACTTTGACCGCGATATTAGATGCAATTTTGGCAAGCTTGCGACCTTCGGCGATCATCTCATCCGCCTCGGTAGCGACAACTTCGGCCGAAACTGGTCCGTCAACCAAGTCGCAAATCTCCTTGGTTACTTCCAAAATGTCGCGTCCTGATTTCAGGATCAAAGAAGGGTTGGTGGTCACGCCGTCCACCATTCCCAAATCGTTCAGTTCGGCGATGGCATCAATCTCGGCTGAGTCTACGAAGAATTTCATTGGGCAGTCCTTTGAAGGGTTGGCGTTGGTCGCGGATGGCTTTACCTCAAAGAGACCCGTGCTGAAACCCCTGCCGAGGATGCATTAGCCTTGAGCGCCCAAGAATTTTTCGAAGAAGGTGAGTTGGTGGCCGTTTTGACCACTCAGCCTCTTGATCGGACTTTGGATTACAAAGCACCCGAAGGAGGGTGTTTTCTTGGTGCTTTCGTCGAAGTGCCACTAGGGCCACGTAAGGTGTTGGGAGTGGTTTGGGGGCCAGGGAAAGGTGATTTCGATCGCAGCAAGGTTCGTTCAGTGATCCGAAAACTCGAAGTGCCGCCAATGCGCGAAGAAATGCTGGTCTTTCTTGGACGCGTCGCGGATTACACGCTGACACCAATGCCTTCGATGCTGCGTTTGGCCACACGGGCGCCGGGTCTGGGCGACCCGCCATCGATGCGCAAGATATACCGCTTGGGTGACAGGCTGCCAGATCGAATAACCGATGCACGCACTCGGGTGCTGGAAGTATTGCGCGAATACGGTGGTCTGGCTTTTACACTAAAGGAACTGGCCGAACAGGCTGGTGTTACTTCGTCGGTAGTAAAAGGACTAGTGAAACAGCGTGCGGTGCGAGAAGAGGACAGTCCGCGTGATTTGCCATACCCGCATCTCGATCCGGATTTACCGGGCAAGGAATTGACTGAGGATCAGCAAGATGCAGTCAATAAGTTGCAAGAGGGAATACGTACAGAAGATTATGGCACAACGTTACTGAAAGGTGTCACCGGTTCGGGCAAAACTGAGGTTTATCTTGAAGCAGTAGCAGAGGTTTTGCGAAAAGGTCGTCAGGCGCTGGTTATGCTGCCTGAAATTGCCCTTACAGCAGAATTCCTAACCCGAGTCGAGGCGCGGTTTGGAGCCAGACCAGCAGAGTGGCACTCAGGTGCGACGATGACCGAGCGCCGCAGGGTTTGGCGCATGGTCGGGCAGGGTAATGCGCAGCTTGTTGTCGGAGCAAGATCAGCTCTGTATTTGCCCTTTCGCAATCTGGGCTTAGTGGTCGTCGATGAAGAACATGACACGTCTTACAAGCAGGAAGACGGTGTACACTACAGCGCCCGTGACATGGCGGTTTTGCGTGCAGCCATCTGCGGAGCGCGAGTAATTCTGGCAAGCGCGACGCCATCGCTTGAAAGCTGGGCAAACGCTCAGGCGGGCAAGTACGATCGATTGGACCTGACTTCGCGTTTCGGAGACGCAGTTTTGCCAGAAATGAAGCCAATCGACATGCGTGCCGAACAGATGCAGCCAGGGACGTGGATTTCCCCTTCGTTGCGGCAGGCCGTTCACCAGCGGATCGAAAGGGGCGAGCAGTCGCTTTTGTTCATAAACCGACGCGGATATGCGCCTGTGACCTTGTGCCGGGCGTGCGGCGAACAAATTGCATGTGATCACTGCGATGCGCGGATGGTCGAGCACCGTTTCCTTAAGCGCTTAATGTGCCATCAATGCGGTGAGACCAAACCGATGCCAGAGGCCTGCCCATCCTGTGGCGTCGAAGGTAAACTGGCCCCGGTCGGACCAGGAATTGAGCGATTAGCCGAAGAAGCTGAGGCGACATTCCCTGATGCCGAAATAGAGATGCTCAGTTCTGACTTGTTCGGTTCGGCCCGTTCGCTGAAAGCCAAAATCGAGGAAATTGCGGAAGGAAACGCAGATATCGTCATCGGCACCCAACTTGTGGCCAAGGGGCATAATTTTCCAAAGTTGACTTTGGTCGGTGTAATCGATGCGGACCTCAGCTTGCATGGTGCGGACCTTCGGGCAGCTGAGCGGACATTTCAATTGATGCGGCAGGTGGCTGGACGGGCAGGGCGGGCCGACAGGCCGGGTCAGGCTCTTTTGCAGACGTTTCAGCCAGAGCACCCTGTCATTCGCGCAATACTTTCGGGGGATGAAGAGGGATTCTGGCGAACGGAGGCGGCGGAAAGGCAGGCGGCGGGTGTGCCCCCGTATGGTCGAATGGCTGGAATTGTATTATCTGGTCCGGAAGCCGCGCTTGTCTTTGACATTGGCAACGCGATGGCACGCAACGACGCGCCACTACGCGAAATCGGCGCCCAAGTCTTTGGCCCGGCCCCGGCTCCCATCGCCCGCATTCGCGGACGGCACCGGGTAAGGTTACTTGTCAAAGCACCTAAAGCTGCACCGATTCAGGATGCCATCGCCCGTTGGATTGCGCCCCTTCAGTTGAAAGGCGACATTCGTCTGACTGTCGATATCGATCCGCAAAGCTTTTACTAAGGTCTGCATCTATGCAGATCCACTGTGCCCTTGCGCTTTCTCTCTCGCCAAGCCGCTTAAATGGGCGTACAGGGCATTCATGCTGAAACTCATGCCGCTTTCCGAAGCGCGGAGCCTTCCGTTCTGGCGCCGACCCGTCACGTTGCTGTTCGCGATGGCAATTATTATGCCGATCGCCTTCAACGCGTGGAGCGCCCTGCTGAACAACTTTGTGATTGAGGTAGCGAATTTCGACGGTGCAGATATCGGGCTTCTGCACACGGTGCGCGAAATTCCAGGGTTTCTTGCTGTCGGCGTGATCGCGGTAATCTTGTTCATACGAGAGCAGGTTCTGGCGATGATTTCGCTGATGTTGCTGGGCGTGGCGACTGCAGTAACGGCGTGGTTTCCCAGCCTAGGTGGCCTATTGTTTGTTACATTATTCAGCTCCATTGGGTTCCATTACTACGAAA
Organism: Ruegeria sp. BHSA163; assembly: GCF_059613365.1. Lineage (NCBI taxonomy): Bacteria > Pseudomonadati > Pseudomonadota > Alphaproteobacteria > Rhodobacterales > Roseobacteraceae > Ruegeria > Ruegeria sp. BHSA163. The sequence continues at coordinate 115,764 of NZ_JBXWSJ010000001.1, read as the reverse complement.
CAGTCAACCAGTCTCTGCAATTGCAATGGCTACCTATAGACCGCGCCCCTCAGGTGTTGGGATGGCTTGTGGCGATGGGTTCCGCCGCGACCATGGTCGTCTACGGCGTGATCGTACTGACTTGGGATCGTTTTGATCTGTCCTATAACGCGGTATTTATGGCTGCGGGTGGGCTTGCCGCAGTATTGGCGCTGTTTTGTTTAGTCGCTTACCCGCAATTCGATTCACCTACAGCGCAGACCAAAAAGCTGGTTCTTCGCCGCAGATATTGGTTGTATTATGCATTGCAGTTCATGGCCGGTGCGCGAAGGCAGATTTTCGTGGTTTTTGCAGGCTTCATGATGGTCGAGAAATTCGGTTTTGAGGTTCATGAATTAACCAGCCTCTACCTGATAAACTTGGCGATCAACATGATGGCAGCCCCGTTGCTGGGTAAAGCGGTGTCCAGGTTCGGAGAACGCCGCACATTGATTTTTGAGTATACGGGTCTTGCCATTGTGTTTGCGGCCTACGGCGGAATCTATTGGTTTGGATGGGGTGTGCTGTTGGCCGCGATCCTTTATGTAGCTGACCATGTGCTGTTCGCATTGGCGCTGGCGCTGAAGACATACTTTCAAAAGATAGCCGACCCGGCGGATATTGCACCAACGGCTGCTGTGGCCTTTACCATCAATCATATCGCGGCTGTCTTCCTGCCAGCGCTTTTGGGGTTGTTGTGGGTCGTCTCACCCGGTGCAGTCTTCGCTATGGCGGCAATGATGGCGCTTGTTTCATTGGGCCTGTCTCTGCTGATCCCGCGCCACCCGGAACCGGGAAACGAAACCGTCCTTTCCAAATATGCTCCGGCACCGGCTGAATAAGCGGAAGCTTGACCTTGACTGTCTGTGGCCCTAGGCGCTGGGTTATTTTAGACAGGAGGTCGTTATGCCTACATTCACAGCCTTGACGACTCTTTCCGGCAAAGCCCTTGCCGAAAGTCTTGGCGACGCAATGGAACGCTTATTTCCTGAACCAACGGGGGTTGGAGTATTCGAAGTAGAAGACGGTTCAGGTCTGTGGGAAGTTGGGGGTTACTTTACCGAAACTCCCGACGAAACCGCATTGGCTGTTTTGGCGGCAGCTTTTCAAGCCAGACCTTTTGTCGTTTCCGAACTTCCGGAAACGGATTGGGTCGCACATGTCCGCCGTGAATTGGCCCCGGTCGAGGCAGGCAGGTTTTTTGTTTATGGCAGCCATGATGCCGATAAGTTGCCAGACGGATGCATCCCACTTTTGATCGAGGCTGCGATGGCCTTTGGCACTGGGCACCACGGGACGACCTTGGGTTGCCTTAAAGCGCTGGATCGATTGATCGAAAAGGGTTTCAAAGCCTCCAAGGTGGCCGACATCGGTTGCGGTACCGCCGTGCTTGCAATGGCGGCAGCAAGAGTTTGGGATGGTGAGATCATTGCCAGCGACATAGATCCTGTAGCCGTGGAAGTGGCGGAGGCTAACTTGAAAGCAAATGAAATGCTCAGCGCAGTGAAATGTGTTGAAGCTGCCGGGTTTGACCATCCCGACCTGAAGGCAAACGCGCCATACGACTTGATTTTCGCGAATATTCTAAAGGGGCCATTGATTGCATTGGCGCCTGATATTTTGAGCAATTTGAGGATTGGAGGGTATGCGATTCTATCGGGAATTCTAAATGAGCAGGCAGAAGATGTTCTAAAAGTTTATTCCCAAATCGGCTTCAATCAGTCTCAAAAACAAGAAATTGGTGACTGGACAACTCTAATCTTAACAAATCAGGGCTAAAATTAGACCATTTACAGGAGTTTTTTAGAGTTTCGCCACGGATTCGGCGCATTCTGTTTTTACCGTAAAATGGTGGAAACGGGGGGCGGTTTTCGGAGGCTGCCATGACTGGAAAACAACTTGACTTTGGTCAGCGCGTAACGCGTCTGAACAAAAAACATGAAAAACTAAGTCGGGGGTATCGAGCAACGATGCGGCCTGACGGCTTGGTTGTAATGAAGCCGCAGCGCGTCAAGTCGGCGATCCCGGCCAGGGTTTTGCTGCTGTGTCTGCTTGCTTTTTTCGGGTTCAAGGCGTTGTTGCTGTTCCATCTGGGTGAACCCGCTTACAGCGAACGCGTCGAAATTCTGAGCCAGGGTACGAATGTAGAAGTTGCGGGCGCTTGGATCATGCAGATCGAACCCGTTTCGCAATTCTTTTCGGACCAGATCGCCAAGGTCCTTAACTAAAAGTTTTGATTGAGGCGGCCCTAAAAGAAACACCGCTTGCGTTTTTGCAAGCGGTGTGTGGTTGCCCTTTCATTCAGAAAAGGCTTTTGGGTTGCGAAAATTCACACCTCAGAGGCGGCCCTCGGCGACCACGTCGATATCTCCCCGGCACAACCCGATATCATCCAGTTCGCGGTCAGTTAATTCGTTAAGCGCGTTGCGTGTAACGCGAGCGTCATTCCATTCAACAACGGCGTTAGCGGCCAATGCGAAAAATGCGCCGATACGGCCAACGAGGCCGAATGAGCCAGAGGCGATGCGGGTGTTATCCAGTGCAGCCATATCCTGTTTCCTTCTTGATTGCGTTTTTGCTCGGTCGTGTATTTCAAGCGGCATCTAGTGCTGCAAATTGGATGGTACAAGAACATTTTTTGCATGGGTCGTATGCATTTATTGCAATGCTCAAAATTCCTAAAACGCCTTTAAATCATTGGTTAAATTCAGTTTAGAAACTGGTCGGTTTCAGGATATCTGCTGTCGTAAACTGGTCGCCGTGTCGTGCGCGGAACAGGCTTGTCGTTTTTAGATGTCTGTTCAATTCTCTTGGAAAATGTTCACGCTTCGTGCTAATCAGTAAGAAAGATCACAAAATCCCAAGCAGGCTGGGGCAAATCATGCGAATTCTGGGCATTGATCCAGGGCTTAGAACCCTAGGATGGGGCGTCATCGAATCGCATGGCAGCCGCCTGAGTCACGTTGCCAACGGATTGTGCAAATCAGATGGGGACGATCTTGGAGAACGGCTATTATCGCTGCACAACCAGATTGTCGAAGTGATCGCCGAACATCGGCCGGATCAGGCTGCCATTGAGCAAACGTTTGTAAACAAAGATGGGGCTGGAACGCTCAAACTGGGTCAGGCGCGTGGCGTTGCTTTGCTGACATTGGCGCAAGCTGGTCTACAGATTGGAGAATACGCGCCGAACCGGGTGAAAAAGACCGTCGTCGGTGTTGGGCATGCGGAAAAGGAACAAGTGTTGCACATGGTAAAGTTGCAGCTGCCCGGTTGCAGTCCAAAGGGAGCGGACGCGGCGGACGCGCTGGCGATTGCAATCTGTCACGCCTATTACGGAAAGTCGCAACAGGTGCAAGTCAAAGAGGTGCGGGCATGATCGGCAAGTTGGCGGGTCGGCTGGATTATCGCGCAACGGATCATATCCTGATCGACGTGCGCGGTGTAGGCTATATCGTTTATTGCTCGGATAGAACGATGGCCGCGTTACCTGTGGTGGGCGAGGCGGTCGCACTGTACACTGACATGGTCGTGCGTGAAGACCTGATGCAGCTTTATGGTTTTCCGTCGCTGATGGAGAAAGAATGGCACCGGTTGCTGTGTTCCGTGCAGGGCGTTGGAGCAAAGGTTTCACTAGCCATTTTAGGCGCTTTGGGTCCGGACGGAGTGAGCCGGGCAATTGCGTTGGGTGACTGGGGTGCGGTCAAGGCAGCCAAAGGCGTCGGGCCTAAAACGGCACAGCGAATTGTGCTGGATCTTAAGGACAAAGCGCCGGGTGTCATGGCAATGGGGGCAACGGTAACTGATGCGATGGATGGACCGAAAATTGACGTCGTGGATGTTGTCGAACCTTCGCCGGTATCAACCAGGCCATCAGTGAAGCCATCTTCGGATGCCGCTGCAGCTTCGGCCGGAGCGTTATCTGCGCTTTCCAATCTGGGTTATAGCCCGTCGGATGCGGCGTCGGCTGTAGCTGAAGCGGCGGCCAACGTGCCGGACGCGAGCGAGGCTGAACTGATCAAGGCTGCGTTGAAACTGATGGCTCCGAAAGGCTGAACACATGGTAGATGCCGATCCCGCCCTGCGTCCGGAACCTTTGCCCGAAGACAATGATCGCGCCTTGCGCCCACAGGGTCTGGGCGAATTTATCGGACAGGTGGAAGCGCGGGCTAATTTGGGGATTTTCATTCAATCGGCACGACAACGGGGTGAAGCAATGGACCATACATTGTTTCATGGTCCGCCCGGCTTGGGCAAAACAACGTTGGCGCAGATCATGGCGCGGGAATTGGGTGTGAATTTCCGTATGACTTCGGGACCCGTACTAGCAAAGGCAGGGGACCTTGCTGCGATCCTTACCAATCTTGAGTCGCGGGATGTTCTGTTCATCGACGAAATTCACCGTCTGAATCCGGCGGTGGAAGAGGTTCTTTATCCTGCAATGGAAGACTTCGAGCTGGATCTCGTGATCGGAGAAGGTCCGGCTGCGCGTACAGTTCGTATCGAACTGCAGCCTTTTACTCTGGTCGGAGCAACGACACGCATGGGGTTGTTAACCACGCCACTGCGCGACCGCTTCGGTATCCCAACGCGCCTTCAATTCTACACCGTGGACGAGTTGCACGAGATCGTTACGCGAAACGCACGTAAATTAGGCGCACCCGCAGACGAAGACGGTGCGAGAGAGATTGCCCGCCGCTCGCGTGGAACGCCACGGATTGCGGGGCGTTTGCTACGTCGAGTGGTTGACTTTGCCATTGTTGAAGGTGACGGACGCATTACGCGCGAACTGGCAGATAGTTCACTGACCAGACTTGGCGTCGATAATTTGGGCCTTGATGGTGCCGATAGGCGGTACCTGAACTTGATCGCGGAAAACTATGCAGGTGGCCCTGTGGGGATCGAAACACTGTCAGCAGCGCTTTCAGAAAGTCGGGACTCGTTGGAAGAAGTGATTGAGCCGTATTTGTTACAACAGGGTTTGATTCAACGAACGCCTAGAGGGCGCATGCTGGCTCAGAAGGCATGGACACATCTGGGTTTGTCGGCCCCCAAAAGTCAAAACGATCTGTTCGGATGACCGAAGCAATTTAGAATTTGGTTGGCGCAAGAGTAATTTTGGAAAGATGAAGGGCAACGCGTGACCCCGGACGAAATCGAAGAACTGTTTACACGTGAAAGTGGGGAGTATTTGTTCGCTCGTTGGGGGCGACCAATCGTTCCTATTGTTTTTGGTGTCGAAGAGGAAACTCTGCGGACAATAAAAGGCGCTTTCGAAGCTGTTGTGACGCTGGCAGGGCACAAGATGGCCGAGACCGATCCTGAACTGGGTGCCAACTGCATGGTGTTCTTTTTTCGGGAGTGGCAAGAATTACTGGAGGTTCCCGACCTTGACCGTCTGATCCCAGATCTTTCACCTCTGGTTGAACGGCTTATGGCCGCAGATGCCAATCAGTACCGCATTTTCCGGTTTGATGAGGACGGAGCCATTCGTGCATCGTTTATTTTCCTGAAAATGGATAAGGAATTGTCAAAAGTTCCAGCCGAGACGTTGGCATTGAGCCAGGTTGTACAAACAATTGTTCTTTGGTCGGATAGTGCTTTTCGCAGCCAATCTCCGCTGGCATTAGCGGGCGAAAAAACAATCCTGCGACCTGAGATTGCGGCGATAATCCGTGCTGCATATGATCCTGTCTTGCCAGGGGCTGCGCAGGATCCATCTCATGCGTTGCGCCTTTTTGCCCGTTTGGAGCTGCCGCAATGACCCATACTTTTCCCGTGCGAGTGTATTACGAAGACACAGACATGGGCGGTGTCGTCTATCATGCGAATTATCTGAAGTTCATTGAGCGTGCGCGTTCAGACTATGTTCGCGCGCTTGGAAATGACCAGAACGCTATGCGAGACGCTGGGGTGGTCTGGGTCGTGCGGCGGATTGAGGCGGACTATTTGGCCCCCGCGAAATTTGATGATGTCTTGGAGGTTGAGACGAAAGTCATATCAATGTCCGGAGTTCGTTTGACCATGGCGCAGGTTGTTAAGCGTGATGAAACCGACCTGTTTCGCGCTACGGTTACAGCGGTTTGTATCAACAAAGACGGCAAACCGATCCGGCTGCCGGCAGAGATTCGCGCATTAATGTAATAAAACACACCTTTGTGGTGGTTGTGTTGGCATTTCGAACCCAACTGCGTTAGCGTCTGACAAAACAAGGCCAAGAAAATGGCTATCAGGCAAAACAAAGAGCAGGTTCATGGAAGCTGAAACGCTGGCGCTGGCGCAGGAGATCGACTTCTCCATGTGGGGGCTATTTGCCCGTGCAACATTTATTGTGAAACTTGTGATGCTGATCCTTGTGGTCGCGTCATTCTGGTCGTGGGCAATTATCATACAGAAGCTGATAAACTATCGGTCCGCCCGGAAAGAAGCGCAGGTGTTCGATGAATCCTTTTGGTCGGGGAACCCACTGGACGAACTTTTCGAACAAGTTGGAACCCAGCCCAACGGCAGCTCTGAAAAGATATTCGCTGCGGGAATGATTGAATGGCGAAGGTCGCACCGCACCGATGGGGGCTTGATTGCCGGGGCCACAGCGAGAATCGACCGATCAATGGATGTGGCCATCGCCAAAGAGGCCGAAACACTGCAGAAAGGCCTGTCGATTTTGGCGACGGTCGGTTCCACCGCGCCGTTCATCGGGCTTTTTGGCACTGTCTGGGGAATCATGAACGCCTTTATCGAAATTGCAGAGCAGCAAAACACCAATCTTGCTGTCGTGGCGCCTGGTATTGCTGAGGCATTGCTTGCGACTGGTCTTGGCTTGTTAGCTGCGATTCCGGCGGTGATTTTTTACAACAAGCTGAGCGCAGACAGTGACAGAATCGTTGGCGGCTATGAAGCCTTTGCTGACGAATTCGCGACAATATTATCAAGACAGTTGGACAGCTGACATGGGTGCGGCGGTTCAGCAACCCTCGGGCGGTAACGGTCGCAGGCGCGGGCGGCGCCGCGGACGTGCGCAACCAATGGCTGAAATCAACGTCACACCATTCGTTGACGTAATGTTGGTTTTGCTGATCATCTTCATGGTGGCCGCTCCTTTGTTGACTGTTGGTGTGCCCGTGGATCTTCCCAAGACGGCTGCAAGCGCTTTGCCGGGCGATAACGAAGAACCCTTGACGGTGACTCTGACTGCTGATGGCCGGGTGCAGATTCAAACTACCGATGTATTGCGCGACGAGTTGATTGGCAAATTGCGCGCGATAGCGGCAGAACGGAGCAGTGACCGTGTATTCCTGCGCGCTGATGGTTCCATTCCCTACGCTCAGGTGATGGAAGTAATGGGAGCGTTGAACGCGGGCGGTTTTTCCAATGTGGGTTTGGTAACAGATACCGGTGGGCCAACCCTGGACGACGGTTAAGAGTGAGGTCGCGCGGTGGATACCGGCACCAAGATTTCAGCGATTGCTCATGTCAGCCTTATTAGCTGGGCATTGTTCGGTGGCACGTTTAGGTCCGAACCGTTGCCAATGGCTGTTCAGGAAGTGTCACTTATATCAGCTGAACAATTCGCGGCGATGACTGTGCAAAAGGACGCGCCCGAGGTGCCGACAACGCCCGTTGATCTAGAACAGCCAGATGCGTCCTCACAAGATACAAACACTCCGGAGCCCACGACAGAGGAACAACCGAATCCAGAACCGATCATTCCTTCGGAACCCGAAGCGGAATCGGAACCGGAAACAGTTGAAGTTCCTTCCGAACCTGAAGTGACCGAACAACCGCCGGTGCTGGAAGAGCCGAATACCGAAACCGTCGCGTTGCCGGTGCCGCCTGGACCCGAAGCTCAGCCAAGCCCTGCTGAAAAGATTGCGCCGGAACCGATTGCGCCTCCTCCGCCAGAAGCCAAGCCGGATGACGTCGAAACTCCGCCTGTATCATTAGATGACGGTGCAGAAATTCAACAGGAACAGCAGGATCAGACCGCGCCTGAAGAAGCTGCGCCCGAAATAGTAACCGAGGCGGAAGAGGCTGACGATCCTGCGCCCAAGACGTCTCCGCGTCCGCGGGTCCGACCAAACCGCCCGGCTCCTCCGACAGAGCCCGAAGTGGCGGAAACGCCCGACCCCGAACCGACCGAGCCGTCTGCCAGCGATCAAACAGCCATAAATGATGCACTGGCCGAAGCATTAGACAGCGACGCTGAGCCGTCCGGCCCGCCCCTTACAAGCGGAGAAAAGGATGCAATGCGACTGGCTGTTTCACGGTGCTGGAATGTCGGTTCGTTGTCTACAGATGCGCTGAACGTCGTTGTCGTTGTTGGTTTTTCCTTGACACCCGACGGAAAAGTCGTTGGTGGCAGCTTGCAACTGCTCGATAGCACCGGCGGTTCTTCCGGAGCTGCGAAACAGGCATATGAGGCCGCGCGGCGGGCAATTCTGCGCTGTGGGGCCAAAGGATACGATTTGCCTGCAGACAAATACGCTCAATGGCAGGATATTGAGATCACATTCAATCCCGAGAGGATGCGGATCAAATGATGAAACTTCTGATCAGTCTCTTTGTTGGCCTGACCCTAATGTCGGCGCCGGTTCATGCGCAAAGCGGGCCTCTGCGTCTGGAACTCGACCAAGGTATCATCGAACCTTTACCATTTGCTGTGCCAAGTTTCGTCCCCGACGGACCTGCAGCATCGCAATACGCTGCGGATATCTCGCGCGTCGTCGCCGCGGACCTTACAGGGACGGGATTATTCCGGGAAATCTCTTCTGATGCTTTCATCAGCCGCGTCAGCAGCTTTGATGCCCCAGTTCAATTTGCCGACTGGAAGGCAATTAATGCAGAAGCGCTGGTAACCGGTGCAGTAAATGTTTCGGGCAATCGGTTGACGGTGCGGTTCCGGGTTTGGGACGTGTTCTCGGGACAGGAGCTGGGGAACGGCTTGCAATTTGCGGGAACTACCGAAGGTTGGCGCAGAATGGCCCACAAAGTGTCTGACCAAGTGTATAGCCGGATCACCGGCGAGGGGGCATATTTCGACAGTCGCGTTGCATTTGTATCGGAAAGCGGCCCTAAGGATCAGCGCCGAAAGCGACTGGCGATAATGGATTACGATGGTGCGAACGTACAGTACCTGACGGACAGTGCGGCAATCGTTCTGGCGCCTCGGTTTTCGCCAAATGGTGAACAATTGCTGTACACAAGCTACGAGACCGGCCAACCGAGAATTTACGTTCTGGACGTAGGCCGGGTAAAGCGGCAGGAACTAAACACACAGGAAGGCACCATGAGTTTCTCGCCGCGGTTCTCGCCGGACGGAAGATCCATCGTCTACTCCTTGACCCAAGGTGGAAATACGGATTTGTGGAAAATGGATTTGGCCTCGGGTCAGAGTGTGAGGTTGACAAACACGCCAGCGATCGAAACTGCCCCCAGCTATTCGCCGGACGGATCGAGGATCGTTTTCGAAAGTGATCGTTCAGGCACGCCGCAGCTTTACATAATGCCTGCCAATGGTGGCGAGGCCACTCGGATCAGTTTTGGACAAGGGCGATATGGTACGCCGGTCTGGTCTCCTCGCGGCGATCTGATTGCGTTTACCAAGCAGAACAAGGGACGTTTTCACATTGGCGTAATGCGTACAGACGGCAGTGAAGAGAGACTGCTGACCGCATCATTTTTGGACGAGGGGCCCACGTGGTCTCCTAACGGACGGGTCATCATGTTTACCCGTGAAACACAGGGGGCGAGCGGAAGATCGACGCTGTATTCCGTCGATATCTCTGGGCGGAACCTTCGGCCTGTGCGGACACCGGACGGGGGTAGTGATCCATCTTGGGGACCACTGCAGAATTGATCGCGGGCCTGTCCGAGTGACGTTCACAACAAGCCTGGGCTGTGCTAAACATATGATAATAAACATACGGAACACGAGGCACTTAAAATGAACCTTTTGAGCAAAGCTGCGGCGCTGGGCATGATTGCCCTTATGGCCGCATGTACAAACAATGATCCCTCTGCGTTTGGCGCCGGGCAGGGCGGCAACGGTGCGTTGGTGCCGGGTTCGCCAAGCGATCCGCGTTCACCTGCCTACTTCCAGCAAACGGTTGGTGACCGGGTATTATTCGAAGTGGATCAGTCTACTTTGACACCGGCTGCTCAGACAGTTCTTCAAGGCCAGGCGGATTGGTTATTGGCCAATACCGACTTTGTAGCGACGATCGAAGGCCATGCGGATGAACAGGGAACGCGCGAATACAACTTAGCCCTTGGCGCTCGTCGGGCCAATGCAGCCAGAGAGTTTTTGATCTCGCGTGGTGTCGCAGGCAATCGCTTGGAAACGGTCAGTTATGGCAAAGAGCGTCCGATCGAGATTTGCAGTATTGAGGAATGCTATTCCAAGAACCGCCGCGCAGTTACGGTGCTGACGGGTTCAACCACGGGGTAAAATGATGCGACTTGCGGGTTTGGTTGTGGCGGCGGTTGTGGCCGTCGCAGGTGTGGCACAGGCACAAGATCAGCAAACACTGGCGGATATTCGTCAGGAGCTGACCGTGCTGCATGTCGAGCTTCAACGCCTCAAGCGCGAGTTCTCGACAACAGGCTCGCCATCCCCAAACCTGTCCGGAGACTCGGTGCTTGAGCGGGTGGATGCGATTGAAGCGGAGTTGCAGCGCCTGACCCGGCAAACTGAACAGCTGAACCAACGTGTCCAAAGCATTGTTACCGATGGCACCAACAGGATAGGCGACCTTGAGTTTCGGCTTGTAGAACTGGAAGGCGGAGACCTGAGCACATTAGGTGAAACAACCACTTTAGGTGGTGACAATCACGGCACGGTCGTCGCGGCACAGCCTGTCACAACGAAACCAGAAACAGAGCAAGGCGAGCTGGCTGTAGGCGAGCAGGCAGATTTCGACGCAGCGGCGCAGGCGTTAGCTAACGGAGATTACAATACAGCTGTGGATTTGTTTTCTCAGTTCGATTTGGCATATCCCGGCAGCCCCTTTGCGTCGGAAGCCAACCTGAGACGCGGTCAGGCGCTGGAAAATTTGGGCGATACCCGTGAGGCTGCGCGAGCGTTTCTGGCAAGTTTTACCGGCGATTCCGAAGGACCACTGGCGCCAGAGGCCTTGTTTGAACTAGGAGCAGCACTTGGCCGGCTCGGACAGATTGATCAGGCTTGCATTACATTGGGCGAGGTCGGAGTGCGTTTTCCGGCATCAGCTCCGGCCGCATCGGCAACACGGGAAATGGCATCGCTGGGGTGTTCTTGACCGCGAACGCCCAAAACCTTCTTGAAAAGATTGAGGCTTTGTTGCCTGATCCGCTGCCTCACCGAATAGGGGTGGCGGTGTCGGGCGGAAGTGACTCAACCGCGCTTTTGCGTCTTTTGTCTAAAATTGCGCCAACTAAGGGGATCGAACTCTTTGCTGCCACCGTAGACCACGGTCTCCGAAAGGAATCTGCCGACGAAGCTGCATTGGTGGGGGAATTTGCACAGCGATGGGGCGTTCCACATACTATCTTAAAGTGGCAGCGCTGGGACGGTAGCGGAAATCTGCAAGATCAAGCTCGGCGTGCACGATACGGATTGCTGTTGCAATGGGCGCAAGAAAGAGGGCTTGGGGCGATCGCATTGGGCCATACTGCGGATGATCAGGCCGAAACAGTTCTGATGAGATTGGCTCGTGCTGCTGGCGTGTCGGGATTGTCGGCGATGGCCGCCGTTCGCCGCGAAGGCGATATCGATATATTACGCCCTTTATTGTCGGTTACCCGGACGCAACTTCGAGATTATTTGAACACCGAAGGTATCGATTGGATCGATGACCCCTCGAATCAAGATCCACGTTTTGATCGTATTAAGGTTCGAGAAGCACTTACCCAACTTGATCAGATTGGATTGACTGCGGAAACGTTGACACGTGTGGCAGAGAATTTAGCGCGCGCCCGAGAAGCGCTGCAACAATACACACAAGATTCGGCACGAAAAGTGGTGCACGAGATAGATGGGGTTCTGTGCCTGGACCAAGATGACTTTCAGTCGCTGCCCGGCGAAATTCGCCGGCGGATTATTGTTGCCGCTGTTGGTTGGATTGCAGGTCAGGGGTACCCTCCGCGCCAAACCGCCATCGATCAGACGATTAAAGCAATCTCAGCTGGAAAATCAGCAACTTTGGGCGGATGCTTGCTGACCCCGGAAGGCAAAAAAATGTGGATTAGCAGAGAGCTAAGGGCTGTCAGGGACCAAGTCGCAGACCCCGGTGACCTCTGGGACAACCGCTGGATTGTAACCGGCCCCCAAGATGCCGGATCGGAAATTCGCGCTTTGGGCGAAGAAGGCGTTGCACAGTTGGAAAATTGGCGGGACCTAGGAAGGCCAAAAGCTACTTTGCTGTCGTCTCCGGCGGTATGGTCCGGCGACACTATCTTGTCTGCACCGCTGGCTGGCCATGCAAGCGGATGGCACATTCAAATGGCAGCTAACAGGCCAGAGTTTTATTCATCAATTTTATCTCATTGAACCTGCATGAATCATCTCTATTTTATAGAGCAACCTCGGCAGGTCCCCATCCGCCGAAATCTTTTGGGAGAATTTCCTTGGGCAACGCTCGTAACATCGCCTTCTGGGTCGTCCTGTTCTTGTTGATCCTTGCACTGTTCAATTTGTTCAGTGGGTCAGGTGGCACGCTTCAGAATAATGAAAGAACCTATTCCGAATTCGTCAGTGCTGTAGATTCAGGAGATGTCACCAATGTGACACTGGATGGTGAACAGATCCGTTATCGCACAAGCGATAACCGTGACTATGTAACCATCAAACCCACTGACGCCGAGGTGACGAAACTGCTGATCGACAAGAACATCCCTGTTCGGGCCGAAAAACAGCAGCAATCCGGGTTTCAGTCGTTTCTTATAACTCTGCTGCCGTTCCTGTTGCTGATTGGCGTCTGGGTATATTTCATGAACCGGATGCAAGGCGGTGGCAAAGGCGGCGCGATGGGTTTTGGCAAGTCCAAGGCTAAAATGCTGACGGAAAAGCACGGTCGCGTGACTTTCGATGACGTTGCTGGCATCGACGAAGCCAAGGAAGAACTGGAAGAGATTGTCGAGTTCCTGCGAAATCCGCAGAAGTTCTCGCGCCTTGGTGGCAAGATTCCCAAGGGCGCGCTGCTTGTTGGGCCTCCGGGCACAGGCAAGACTTTGCTGGCCCGCGCTATTGCTGGTGAAGCTGGAGTCCCGTTTTTCACCATCTCGGGGTCGGACTTTGTTGAAATGTTCGTAGGTGTCGGTGCATCCCGCGTACGCGACATGTTCGAACAAGCTAAGAAGAACGCGCCATGCATTGTCTTCATCGACGAGATTGACGCTGTTGGTCGGCATCGTGGTGCTGGATATGGCGGGGGCAACGACGAACGCGAACAAACGCTTAACCAATTGTTGGTTGAGATGGACGGCTTCGAAGCCAACGAGGGCGTGATCATCCTTGCGGCTACCAACCGCAAAGATGTTCTGGACCCTGCCTTGCTGCGTCCAGGTCGATTTGACCGTAACGTGACCGTTGGTAATCCCGACATTAAAGGCCGTGAGAAGATCTTGGGCGTACATGCTCGTAAGACACCTTTGGGACCGGACGTAGATTTACGCATTATCGCAAGAGGCACGCCGGGCTTTTCAGGCGCTGATTTGGCAAACCTTGTTAACGAGGCTGCTCTGATGGCCGCGCGAGTTGGCCGTCGCTTTGTGACGATGGAAGACTTTGAGAACGCCAAAGACAAGGTGATGATGGGGGCCGAGCGCCGATCGATGGTGCTTACCCAGGATCAGAAAGAGAAAACGGCATATCATGAGGCTGGCCACGCGGTCGTGGGTATGACCCTGCCGTTATGCGATCCGGTTTACAAAGCGACGATCATCCCGCGAGGAGGAGCGCTGGGTATGGTCGTCAGCTTGCCAGAGATGGATCAACTAAATTACCACCGCGATGAGTGTGAGCAAAAGCTGGCAATGACGATGGCGGGTAAAGCTGCCGAAGTCATACGCTACGGCGAAGATCACGTTTCCAACGGGCCAGCGGGCGATATTATGCAGGCCAGCCAATTAGCTCGCGCCATGGTTATGCGCTGGGGTATGAGCGACAAGGTCGGCAATATCGATTATGCAGAGGCTCACGAAGGTTACTCAGGCAATACAGCGGGTTTCTCGGTATCAGCCCATACCAAAGAGTTGATCGAGGAAGAGGTTAAGCGTCTTATCCAGCAGGGTTATGAGCGCGCGCACGGTATCCTTACCGAAAGAAACGAGGAATGGGAGCGTTTGGCGCAGGGCTTGTTGGAGTACGAAACTCTGACTGGAGATGAGATCAAGCGTGTGATGAATGGTGAGTCACCCAGTGACAGCGATGACGAGGGTGACAGCCCGGATGAGGGCAACGCACCAAGCGTCACCGCCATTCCAAAGACCAAGTCAAAGAAGACTCCGCCCGAGGGTGGGATGGAGCCTGAACCTTCAACGTGACGCTTTAGACCCGGGAATTTCCCGGGTCTTTTTCTGTCGCCGCTAGTGACCTAAATTCAATCGACTTCCTGAACAAAATGGTGCGTCTATGCCAGTATTGCGTGAAACGGAATTCTTGGCCGAAATCGTTTGGCTTGGGCATGTTCCGGCCGGAGAGTCTTTGCGAGCCGAAGCCGTAGACAGCTTGGATCTGGATTTTTCAGGTGATCGCGGGGCACGACACGAAGGAAATAACCGTCCTTCCTGCGTAAGGGTCAAAAACCTGTATCCGCGAGGAACGGAAATCCGAAATGTTCGACAGCTTTCGGTGTTGTCGGCCGAGGAAATAGATGCGATTGCCACGGAAATCGGCTTGGACAGGCTGGACCCGACCTTCTTAGGCGCAAGTATCGTATTGCGCGGAATACCTGATTTTACGCACGTTCCGCCATCGTCCCGCCTACAGATCGAGGGAGGATTGACGATAACGATAGATATGGAAAATCGGCCTTGCGTCCTTCCCGGCCGGGAAATCGAAGCTGACTTGCCCGGTTACGGTGCTGCTTTCAAACCGGCGGCCAAGGGGCGACGCGGTGTTACAGCTTGGGTCGAAAGGCCTGGAATTGCGAAGATGGGCGATAAGATGCGGCTGTTTGTGCCAGACCAACGAAATTGGGCGCCTTAGAGGGCGAGAGTTTCCGATTGTAGCCAGGCTAAGCCGTGCCACGCCGCTTCGTGGCCTGATTATGTCGGAATCCATATCTATTGCCAGTGTACACAATTGTATGGATTGAGCAGCGCCGACGCTTTGCGTTGGTATTGCACGGAATTCAATCAGGGACTCTGGCCGATGAGCTATAAATCCGACATCGAAATCGCTCGCGAGGCGAACAAGAAGCCGATTCAGGAAATCGGTGCCAAGCTGGGCATTTCCAGCGACGATCTGCTGCCCTATGGCCATGACAAAGCAAAAGTCAGCCAGGACTTCATCAACTCGGTGCAGGACCGACAGGACGGCAAGTTGATCCTTGTGACGGCGATCAACCCGACCCCAGCTGGTGAAGGCAAAACCACCACAACCGTGGGGCTTGGCGACGGTCTGAACCGTATCGGCAAGAATGCGATGATCTGCATCCGCGAGGCGTCGCTTGGCCCGAACTTCGGTATGAAGGGCGGCGCTGCTGGCGGCGGTTATGCGCAGGTTGTTCCAATGGAGGAAATGAACCTGCACTTTACCGGGGATTTTCACGCAATCACTTCGGCCCACTCTCTGTTGTCGGCGATGATCGACAATCACATCTACTGGGGCAACGAATGCGAAATCGACACTCGTCGGGTTGCTTGGCGTCGAGTTGTAGACATGAACGATCGTGCGCTGCGTCAAATTACTGCTTCATTGGGCGGCGTCTCGAACGGTTTCCCGCGCGAAGCCGGTTTCGACATCACTGTGGCGTCCGAGGTCATGGCAATTCTATGCCTGGCGACTGACTTGAAAGATCTGGAAAAGCGACTGGGTGACATCATTGTTGCCTATCGTCGCGACAGAACGCCAGTCTACTGCCGCGACATCAAAGCCGAAGGCGCGATGACTGTTCTTTTGAAAGACGCGATGCAGCCCAACCTTGTCCAGACACTGGAAAACAACCCTGCGTTTGTCCACGGCGGCCCGTTCGCCAACATAGCGCACGGTTGTAACTCGGTCATCGCTACTAAGACCGCACTGAAAGTGGCGGACTATGTGGTAACCGAAGCGGGCTTCGGCGCCGATCTAGGTGCCGAGAAATTCATGAACATCAAGTGTCGCAAGGCTGGCATTGCACCATCCGCTGTGGTGCTTGTCGCGACCGTGCGCGCGATGAAGATGAATGGAGGCGTGGCCAAGGCCGATCTGGGTGCCGAGAACGTCGATGCGGTAAAATCGGGTTGTGCCAACCTTGGCCGCCACATCGAGAACGTAAAATCCTTTGGCGTGCCTGTTGTGGTTGCCATCAACCACTTCGTAACCGACACCGATGCCGAGGTGCAGGCTGTCAGCGAGTATTGTGGTGAACATGGGGTCGAGGCGGTTCTGTCGCGCCACTGGGAGCTGGGCTCTGAAGGCTCCGCGCCGCTGGCTGAAAAGGTTGTCGAGATTGTCGAAGGCGGTAGCGCCAACTTTTCGCCGATCTATCCCGATGACATGCCGCTGTTCGAAAAAGTCGAAACCATCGCCAAGCGCATATACCGAGCCGACGAGGTGCTGGCCGATAACAAGATCCGCAACCAACTGCGTGAATGGGAAGAGGCCGGATATGGCAACTTGCCGGTGTGCATGGCTAAGACCCAGTACAGCTTCTCGACTGATCCCACGTTACGTGGCGCGCCAACCGGCCATTCGGTTCCGGTGCGCGAGGTTCGCCTGAGCGCGGGTGCCGGATTTATCGTTGTAGTCTGCGGCGAGATCATGACTATGCCCGGGTTGCCACGCAAACCGGCAGCCGAAACCATCTGCCTCAATGAAGCAGGTGAGATCGAAGGCCTGTTCTAGGCCGCCGAAAAGTAAATCTCGTGGTCCAAAAAACTTGGGCCACGAGGAGATTTTGACGCACTCTCGGAAACCGCTGCGCGATTATTATTTCCTGCGTGATCTGCAGAGGCAGTTCCGCAAACTTGACCGCCAATTGATCGAGATGTTGACGAAGCGCATAAGTTACATCGACAGCACGTTCGAGTAAAAACCGGCATTAGGTTTACCGGAACGAGTTCCGGACCGGGTAGAGGAAGTGGAGCAGTGTGTGCGTGCGGGTTCCGAAGATTTGGGGAAGGATCCAGATTTGGCCGAGAAGCTTTGGCGCATTTTGATTGACCGGTCGATCGCACGTGAGGAACTTGCGTTAGGCAATAACAGAGCAGGCGGGAGCGACTGCGCCCTATCGTTTTTGAAGAAAGGAAACTTAGGATGGTAGCACAGGTTATCGATGGCAAGGCCTTTGCGGCTAGAGTGCGCGCACAGGTTGCCGACCAGGTTGCCAGGCTGAAAGAGGAAAACGGTATTATCCCAGGATTAGCCGTCGTTCTGGTAGGCGAAGACCCGGCAAGCCAAGTTTATGTACGGTCAAAGGGCAAGCAAACCGTCGAAGTGGGGATGCACTCGTACGAGCATAAGTTGGATGCCGATACCTCCGAAGAGGATTTGCTGACACTGATCGACAAATTGAACAAGGATCCCGCGGTACACGGAATTCTGGTTCAGCTTCCCCTTCCAAAGCATTTAAACGAAGATCTTGTGATCAACTCAATTGATCCGGCCAAGGATGTTGACGGGTTCCATATTTCCAATGTGGGGCTTTTGGGCACCGGACAGAAATCGATGGTACCTTGTACGCCATTGGGATGTTTGATGATGCTGCGTGATTATCATGGGTCACTGTCCGGCATGGATGCGGTTGTAATCGGTCGATCGAATATTGTCGGTAAACCGATGGCTCAATTGCTTCTTGGGGATAGTTGCACCGTCACAATCGCGCATAGCCGCACTAAGGACCTGCCTGACGTGGTGCGTCGCGCCGATATTGTCGTCGCCGCTGTGGGCCGCCCCGAGATGGTTCCTGGCGATTGGATCAAAGAGGGAGCAACGGTAATTGACGTTGGGATCAACCGGATTGAACGCGATGGTAAGAACAAGTTGGTTGGTGATGTAGATTACGCAAGCGCAGTTGAACGGGCAGGGGCGATCACTCCTGTGCCGGGCGGTGTTGGACCAATGACGATTGCATGCCTTCTGGCCAACAATCTGACCGCTTGTTGCCGCGCTAATGGCTTGCCCGAACCCGAAGGGCTTACGGCATAATTCGTTCGGAATATTCGGCGCTAAGCGTCACACAACAGTTCAAAAAGGGTCGAAGAGCGCGTTCGTTTTTCGACCCTTTTGCCGTGTATTGACTTCTTCTTTGTGGAGCCATTTTAGCTGTAAGGGGCTTCTCGGTTGGCCGCTGCGAAGACTGTTTGAATTTTAAGGCAAAGAATCTGTCAGGATTTGCTCCCCAGCTGAAAAGGCTGGATTAATCTGAGACCTGATTATCTCGGCATTGGCAAAATATATGGTTGCGCGCCGGTCAGAATAGCGCGCGCATCCGCCGCCATGACATCTGCCAAAGCTGTATCTGAACAGTGCAAACCGCCTGTGTAAGTACCGTAGGCTGGCAGGATCAATCGGGCGTAATCGACCAGAAACGCCGGACGAGTGACTGTGCGCCCTTTAGCCCTCAAACGAGCCTTTGGATGGTAATGTCCGGACACTTCACCCACCTCCCCCGGCTGAGCAATATGACGGAATTTCAGTGGCCCACATGACCATTCCACCAAGTGGGTACCGCCCAGTTCGACAGGACCGGGGTCGTGATTTCCTTCGATCCAAATCCAGTGACGCCCGGCTTGTAATGAAATAAGTTGAAGGCGATCAGTTGAGACAAATGCATCGGATGCTTCCAAGTCATCGAAACTGTCGCCCAGGCAGACTACTGTAGTCGCCCTGCTAAGTTCCAAATCTGTTGCCAGTCGGGACAGGGTATCGCGGCCCTCGTAGGGCGGCAGAATTTGACCGCTGCGCCGCGCAACTCTTTCAGATTTACCTAGGTGCATGTCAGACACGCACAGCAATTTCTGATCGGGCCACCACAAGGCGCCACTGCCCAAGGCTGCCAACCTTTGTCCTGAAAATTCAAATTCCAGCGCGTTCATGATACGTTCTTTTCGCGGCTTTTCGATGTTGTTGCAAGAGGAGATCACAAGGTATTCAAACCTGCCTCCTGAAGCAGGCGTGCGCTTTCCTCCGCCAACAGGCGTTCTTCGGCCTCTCCCTTAACTGGAATTTTCCCAACCTCCAGGAAAAGCGGCGCGGCAAGCGGTGAAACACGGTCCAGCCGCAACATATCGATCCGTCCGTCTATACGGGAAAGCATTTCCTCAATACGTCCAAAATCGACCAACCCGCGCATTGCTTCTTCACGTGTGATTTGCATTAATAAATGGTCAGGGTCGTATCGCATGAGCGTGTCGTAAAGTATGTCAGAGGAAAATGTTGCTTGACGACCGCTTTTTCGCTGGCCGCCTGTGTTCCGTTCTATGAGGCCAGCAATCGTGGCAGACGCGCCAAAGGTGCGCTTCATCACGGCGTTGCCAGCCAGCCAATTCTCCAAGCCATCTCTCAAAGCACTCGGATCGAAAAGAGGGCGGGGGTCGGTCACTGCATCTAAACCCCAAATCAACGTTGCGTAGTCCGTCGCCACAAAACCCAAAGGCGCTAGGCCTGTCTCCTCCATCCGTTTGGTCATTAACAAGCCAAGCGTCTGCTGCGCATTCCGACCCGCAAATCCGTAGACACAAAGATGTTCCCGCCCGTCGCATGGAAAGCTTTCAATCAGTAGTCGGTCTCTCTGCGGTAAACGTGAAATATCGCGCTGCAGCGCTAACCATTCGGCGGTGTGTTGTGGCAATTGAGGCCATTCCTGTTGCGCAAACATTCGCAAGATCCGGTCGCTCAATTGGGTCGAGGTGGCAAATTTCGTGCCAGAAAATGTTGCGATCTTGGGTTTTCGATCAGCTCGACGGCTGACTTCGACGACCATTTCCCGCAGCCCCTCGTAACGGACAATCTGTCCGCCGATCAAAAATGTATCCCCGGGAGTTAACGAAGCGGCGAACGCTTCTTCCACCTCACCTAATGGCTTTCCGCCCCGATTTCGCTTCAATCGAACTTTGAGCGTGTCAGTATCTTGAATTGTACCCAGGTTCATTCGGATCCGTTGCGCCGCGCGCGGGTCGCGCAATTGCCAAAAACCATCGGGCCGTTGCTGCAGCCGTTGCCAGCGGTCATAAGCACGTAGGGCATACCCCCCTGTTGCGCAGAAATTCAGACAAGCGTCAAATGCGTTGCGGGTTAATTCAGCGAAAGGTCCGGCTGTCGTCATTTCGTCATACAGCGCGTCGGGATCAAAAGGCCCAGCAGCTGCGGCTATTAGAATATGCTGGCACAAGACATCTCGTGGGCCGGAACCGCGCGGTTCCCCATCCAAGTCATGTGCCTTCACTGCTTCGAGTGCGGCAACGCATTCGACCACTTCGAACCGGTTGGCTGGTACAAGCAGGGCCTTAGAAGGTGCATTGTAGCGGTGATTGGCGCGACCAATTCGTTGCACCAGCCGTTTGACATTTTTCGGAGCTCCTATCTGGATCACCAGATCAACATCGCCCCAGTCAATGCCGAGATCTAAACTACCTGTACAGACGATTGCTCGAAGGTCGCCCCGTACCATTGCTGCTTCGACCCGTTCGCGCTGTTGTCGGTCCAGACTTCCGTGATGGACTCCGATCGGCAAGGCATCATCATTGGCAAGCCACAGATTATGGAAAAAAATTTCAGCTTGGGCGCGTGTGTTGTGGAATATCAAAGTCGTCTTGTGTCTTTTGATCTGATCCAGAACAGCCGGAATCGCATAGGCAGCACCACCGCCAGACCACGGTGGCTTCTCGTGAGTTTGCAGCATTGAAATGTCGGGATCTGGGCCGGGGTCGGCCTGAATGATGCGACACGGATCTGGGTGTCGTGCCAAAAAACGAGCGATGGCGTCGGGGTCCTCGACCGTTGCCGATAGTCCGACACGACGCAAACCTGGGCAGAGGCTTTGAAGGCGTGCCAATGCCAACATTAACTGGTCGCCGCGTTTGCTTTCTTCCAACGCGTGGATTTCGTCCACGATCACCCTTTGCACACCGTCAAACATGCGGGGCGCATCCTCGTAAGATGTCAGAAGTGCCAGGCTTTCAGGAGTCGTCAGAAGGATATGCGGCGGGTCAGCGCGTTGCCTTTTCTTTTGTGTGGCCGAGGTGTCGCCTGTCCTGTCTTCGATCCTGATGGGTAATCCGATTTCACCAACGGGGACACGTAGATTGCGACGGATGTCTGATGCCAAGGCCTTGAGAGGCGAGACATAGATCGTGTGCAAGCCGCCATGGAAACCATCGGCTAATTCCGCCAGCGAAGGCAAAAAACCGGCCATGGTCTTTCCACCGCCCGTCGGTGCTATCAGCAGAGTTGCAGGGTCGCGTGCCCGGTCGAACATCTCTTGCTGATGCGGATGGATGGACCAGTTTTTCGATGTAAACCAATTTGTTATCAGGGCGGGAATCTGCGTCATGTTCGCAGATTACCCACCCTAATACAAATTGGTATGGGAAAGACGTCTTTAGTGAACGATTTGTTCTTCTTTAACAAACATATTCGCCCAAGCTCGATCGATCAGATCGGGGCTCATCTGATAAGGTATGCCTTCGAATTCGCAGATTGAAATCATCTGATCGATTAAAAAGATCGGTTGGTAGTTGGCGTAGATGTTGTTGATCGTCGGATATTTTACTTTTAACAGATGCACCAGCGCCGCCTCGTCCAATGGCATGCCGCGTTTTCGGGCGACCATTGCAAAGATTTTCAGGAAGTTTTCCTGATTTGGGCCGTCGATTTTGATTTTGAAGAAGATCCGGCGCAGAGCAGCTTGGTCGAAAATCTCGTTCGGGTGAAAGTTGGTCGAAAAGATCACCAACGTGTCAAAGGGAACTTCAAACTTTTCACCAGATTGTAGACCAAGGATGTCTTTGCTTTCTTCCAATGGAACAATCCATCGGTTGATAAGTGCCTGAGGTGGTTCCGCCTGACGACCAAGGTCGTCAACAATAAATATACCGCCTGTAGATTTGAGCTGAAGCGGAGCCTGATAGGTTCGCGCCGTAGGATTATAGACCAAGTCCAGCATATTGAGTGACAATTCACCACCAGTCACAACAGTCGGGCGCTCACATTGCACGTAGCGGGTATCAAATCGCTTTCGGCGGCGCAGGCTGTTTGGATCATCAGCCTCTTGTTCGATCGCCGTGTGCACAATCGGGTCATAGACAGTAATCACCTGACCAGCATATTCGATAGCGCGCGGGACGTAGACGTTATCCCCCAGCGCATCTCTGATGCCGTTAGAAATCGAGGACTTACCGTTACCCGGGGGACCATACATCAGTATCGAACGGCCGGCACTGACTGCTGGACCCAGATGGTCCAAAAGGCTGTCAGGCAACACCAGATGGCCCATCGCCCCAGTCAATTGGTCGCGAGTAACCTGAATGTTGCGAATGGACTGGCGTTTAACCTGCTCGCTGTAGACCTCCAGCGGCACAGGCATGGCACCAAAATATTCCGACTGACTTAGAGCATCCAGAGCGCGCGCTTTCCCGGCATCCGTTAGTTGGTACCCCATTTCATTGCCGCTGTTGGCATTAAGAGTTCCTGTCGCCTCAAGCAGTTTTTGTTCGCGCGCAATATCAATTAACTCCTGCGTAACAGAACTTGGTAAACAGATCGCCTGGGCGACTTCCGTTACCGTGTCAACGTTCTTGCGGAAAATTGTTTTAAGAAGAATATCTCGCATCATCACCAGCGGAAGGCGCATTTCACCTAAGCCCTTAGGGGCAGGCGGGGCAATAACGGAATTGGTCTGCATATTCATCAGCGTTGCTCGTTTATCTACTTGTCACGACAAATGCCCGATACCGGGCCGCTTGCAAAAATTTGACCAAGATTTGTGGCAGTACCAAGGCACAGGCGTGGCGTACAGAAGATTGTTTACGAGCCGTAAATAATGCCCAATATCAAATACATGATAAGAGAACCAGCAAGCGCTAACCCCATCGGGAATTGTTTCCCTCGATCCCAGCTTTCCCAATGGGGCGCAATCTGGCGCAACGGGGTATATTTTGCCAACCGATGTGATGCAACCGCACCAAGCGTGGTTGACATAAGAATGACCATTACAATCATAAAATCCGCAGTCCATATAAAGGCGGAAGCGGCCGCGCAGAACTTGGCATC
Source organism: Ruegeria sp. BHSA163 (assembly GCF_059613365.1). Lineage (NCBI taxonomy): Bacteria > Pseudomonadati > Pseudomonadota > Alphaproteobacteria > Rhodobacterales > Roseobacteraceae > Ruegeria > Ruegeria sp. BHSA163. The sequence continues at coordinate 92,354 of NZ_JBXWSJ010000001.1, read as the reverse complement.
ACCTGCACCCATGGCACCTGCAGCGTTGAGCACGATGCCCACAAGCAGAACAAAAGGTATGTGAAGAAGCTGCCAGGCATAAACGGGCAAGGACAAGGACAGTGGCCCGACGCTGCCGGTGGACCACCCTGCTGACCATGGCCGCAACGCAAGTAAACCAATAATGACAAAAACGATTGCTAAGGCTGCAACCGCATGGTTCTTGATGCGCATCTCACGCATGTCGGTGAACGCAACGTAAACGCATATCGGCAGCACAAAAGGTAAAAACCAAGCGGCCGCCGACGCAGGAATCGTCATGTACTAGGCGTCCTCTAACGCGCGCAATGATCTGACGGCTTCGTCGAAATGCTGTGGATGCGTTGCGATCGCTTCACGGAACAGATTTTTGGCCGTATTGATATCACCCTGTTTCACCGCCGAAATACCCATCGTGTTCAGCAGCCGGGCCCGCTCGATCTGGGTCATCGGCACGACCGGCATCCCATAGTTTCCTTGCGCGCTACGCGCTAGAACCAGGTTGTTTTTCGCCGTGAACAGAGTTTTGTCCTGTTGAATGGCTTCGGCAAACAATCGCTCTGCTTCGGCATATTGTCCGCGGGTCATTTTGGAGTAGCCCCAATTGTTCATAACACTCGCGGGGCGGGTGGTCAGGCCAACGGCAGTTTCATAATAATGGTCCGCGCTTTTCCAGTCATTTCTGGAATCTGCGACCAAGGCCTCAAGACGGTAACGCTGAAACGTCTCGTAAGTCGGGGGAATTTTATCCAGTGTGGCTTTGGCTTTGTCCCAATTTCCGCTGCGGACCAAGGCGTCAGCGTATTCAACCCGGTCAGCGTTATTGGCACCGCTCATTTCAGTGACACGTTTCCACGCTGCTGCAGCCTCTGTGCTGCGCTTGGCCCTCGTCAGGCTGATTGCGAGTCCGCGTTGCAAGTCAATCCGGTCGGGATTTTTTAGTGCTGCACCTTGGAAATAGGTGACCGCTTCGTTGGGATCGGCAGCGGTAAGCAATACGTCGTTCAGGTTTGTTTCGTCGATGACGTTGACTTCCTGAAAGGTGCGTTCCACTTTTTCTTCTTCGGATTCTTTGGCGCAGGCGGATAGAACCAGTCCAAACATTATGACAGTCGGAATCAAAAAGGGTTGGCGCATTTTTGCGTCCTTTACTGCTCTTAACCTCGTTTACTGGATTTTGCGCAAAACGAATTCTCCGTCGCCGCGCCTTTCCAGTTCAAATTCTTGTTCTTGAGTGTCATTATTAGCAGGATTTTCCATTTTTGCGAGTGCTAACCGCAGATTGTCGCGGATTGCGTCACTTTCGCCATCGTCCAATGCGTAAGCGCGCCGGAATACCTGAGCTGCCTCTGCATATTCTCCAGATTCCATGAGATAAACACCCAGGTTGTTCCATGCTACAGGCCATTCCGGGTCTTCTTTGACAGCTCGACGCAGCAAAGGCCCTGCCTGACCAACGCGCCGCAGTCCGAGATTCGCCGTTCCCAACGATGTTAGAATCTCTGAAGTCATGCCTTCTTGCAAAGCTGCGCGCGTAAAAGCCTCAAGAGCCAATTCGTATTCGCCTGCAGCCATCAGTCGATTTCCAACCGTGACTTCATTAACCGACGCTCCGTCAGGATCCACGCCCGGTGCAAACGGATCGTCAGACAGACCCGTTTCTGTGCAAGAAGCCACCATGGCTAGAACCGCGGTGGCTTTAAAAATTTTGCAAAGCCCTTTGCGGGCTCTGCGAAACACTGAATCCATCAGGTTATCCGCCGACACCCGGCCCGTTACCTCTTCCGAATTCCATAATGCCTTTGGCCGATGGGCCGACTAGGATGAGCAGAAGCGGAGGAACCGTCAGCATCATAGTGGCAAGTGTCATTTTAGTTGGCAACTTGTTAGCGGCCTCTTCAGCACGCATCACCCGTTTATCGCGCATTTCATCAGCGTAAACCCGCAAAGCTTCGGCTATAGATGTACCGAATGTTGCCGATTGGATCATCACAGTCACAAACGCACTAACGTCTTGGACACCGCAGCGAGTTGCGAAATCGCGAAGCACAACGTCCTTTTCTTTACCGGCCTTCATTTCGTACGCCACAACTTCGAATTCTGTGGCGATTTCGGGGTAAGATGCCTTCATTTCCCCCGCCACTCGGACAATAGCCTGATCCAGCGATTGGCCAGCTTCAACGCAGACCAGCATCAGGTCTAATGTATCTGGGAAACCTGCAGTAATCGCTTCCTGACGCTCGGCAACACGGCGAGTGATCCAGTACTTTGGGATAAAGTACCCGATTGCTCCGGGCACCAACAAGCGAATGCCAATTTGGGTGGAATCAAATTCCTGATCACCAGCAAAAACAGTAACCAACAACACACCAACCATGATGCCAACCATCCCAAGTGCAAACTGCGCAAAATGGAAAAACCGAACTGCATCCTTGGATTGGTAACCAGCCTGGCGCAACTTCAGCTGGACAGCAGAGTATTCCTCTTGGTTTTTAGGTTCCAGAAAAGTCGCAAACTTTTCAAGCTGTTCGTTCTGGCCCGAATTTCTGAGCCGATCTTTTTTGTCTTTTTTGTTCTTTTTCGGCGGAGCCGTCGAACGTTGCAATTTCTTCAGCGGATCTTCCGGTTGATTCAGCATCAGTGGTATCGTTATCAGGACCATGAACAGTCCCAATACACCGACCAGAATCAATGGGCCGAATTCACCCAGGTTTTCTTTCAAAAATTCGTTGACGAAGGTCAGGAATTCCATGGCAGTGTCCTCAGACCTTAATGTTGGTTAGAATTTTCATAACGATGATGTTCAGCGTCAGCATTATGCCAACAAAGAAACAGGCCGGAATGAAGTACGGTTCGTCTAAAACGGTGTCGTAATAGTTGGGGTCTTTAACTAAAATGAACACCAAACAAGCCACAGGAAAACCGGATAGGAATTTTCCTGACCACTGAGCTTCGGCCGTGATTGCCTTTACGCGCCGGAATAGGCGGAAGCGTGCTCGGATCACCTTGGCCAAACCCGCCAGAATCTCGGCGAGGTTACCGCCGGACTGCTGTTGGATCGAAACCGCAACTGCAAGGAATCGCAAGTCCTGCATGCCTAGGCGTTCGGCCATGTCTTTCAATGCTTCGCCAACGTCTCTACCGTAAGCTACTTCATCTGAAATCACACCGAATTCGGTGGCTAATGGGTCCTCGACCTCTGTCGCAACGATTTGGATCGAAGACACAAAAGGGTTGCCGACACGCAGTGAACGCACCATCAGCTCGACTGCATCGGGCAATTGTTCTTCGATCAAACTCGTGCGTTTCTTAGCTTTGTGGTTGACCCAGGCATAAACCGCGCCGATCCCGATCGCTCCGGATAGTGCAGCGCGCAAAACTGTTTCAGAGGCCGTAGCTATGCTAAGAGCCATAAAGGCAAGGCCGGACACCAATGCCATGACCATGATCAGTTGTTTTGGGCTGAACGCGATTGCGGCCTTTTGCGCTTTGTCTGCCAGTAGGGAATAGAGCGGAATACTCTGTGTTTTCATATGCTGCTGCATTTCCTTGCGCAGCTGTTCCAACACTTCTTCGCGGCCTGCGCCCTTGTCTATCATGTCCAAACGCCGATTCACGCGGCTGTTCAGACTGATCGATTTTCCAAAGGCGACCAGATAAATACCCTCGACCAGGAGGAGGACTCCCACGAAAATCACGACATATATAAGGGCCTCGAAAGGCAAGGTCATAACTTATGTCTCCTACATTGTCGTTGGATCGTAAATCGACGATGGCAAGTCAAAGCCCCACAGACGGAAGCGTTCCGAGAAGTGGCTGCGCACGCCCGTTGCAGTGAAGTGACCAATGATTTTGTTGTCAGGCGTCAGTCCAACACGTTGAAACCTAAAGATTTCCTGCATTGATATCACGTCGCCTTCCATGCCGGTGATCTCAGTGATTGATGTCATCCGACGCGAACCATCCTGTAGACGGCTGGCCTGAACAATTAGGTTCACAGCAGATGCAATCTGACTGCGGACGGCCTTGATCGGCATCTCAATTCCCGCCATTGCAATCATGTTTTCCAGACGACTGATTCCGTCACGGGCCGAGTTGGCGTGGATTGTAGTCATCGATCCGTCGTGGCCTGTGTTCATTGCCTGTAGCATGTCGATGACTTCTGCGCCGCGTGTCTCGCCAACGATAATGCGGTCGGGACGCATACGCAGGGCGTTTTTCAGGCAATCGCGTGGGCTGACTTCACCCTTGCCTTCGACGTTCGGTGGGCGGCTTTCCATTCTGCCCACATGGGTCTGCTGCAGTTGAAGTTCTGCAGTATCCTCGATGGTCAGAATGCGTTCGGCATCATCAATAAAACTGGACAGAGCGTTCAAGGTCGTCGTCTTACCGGAACCAGTACCACCCGATACAATGATATTCAGGCGAGTGGACACCGCAGCTTGCAGATATGCGGCCATTTCTTCGGTAAACGCTCCGAAGTTAACCAAATCGTCAATACCAAGCTTGTCCTTTTTAAACTTACGAATGGATACTAACGATCCATCAACGGCAATAGGCGGCACCATTGCATTGAAACGCGATCCGTCCGCCAATCGGGCGTCAACGTAAGGGTTGGATTCATCCACGCGACGACCCACGGCGGATACGATCTTATCGATGATCCGCATCAAGTGCTTTTCGTCTTTGAATGTGATGTCGCTGAGTTCCAGCTTGCCAGCGCGTTCTACAAAGATTTGTTGGGGGCCATTAACCAGAATATCGTTTACTGTGTCGTCTTGCAGAAGAGTTTCCAGCGGACCGAGGCCTGTTACCTCGTCGTACAACTCTTTGTTTAGTTGCGATCGATCTTCGCGGTTCAGAACTATGTTGCGAGATTCCAGAATTTCGCTGGCAATTGCGCTGATTTCGCTGCGAAGTTCTGCTTCGGCCGCCTTTTCCAAAGCTGCCAGGTTCAAGTTTTCGAGCAGCTCCCGGTGTAGTTCTTGCTTGATCTCGCCCAGGCGTTCCTTGCGTTTGCGATCACGATCGTTGCCGACAACTTCTGCCGCTTTTTTCTGCACTGGTTTGCGCGCTACCGCTGTGGATGCCGAAGGTTCAGCCGCAGATGCGACCGGAGCGGCCTTTGGCGCCTGTTTCTCAACCGGTTGCGCGTCAGACTGCTTTTTGTATCTTGAAAACACGGCGGTTCTCCCTCGGATTACGCGGCTTCGGCGTTGCTGGAGCCAAGGCTATGAAGCGACTGCGCAAGTTTGGCGATTTCTTTGCGTAGCGGGTTCTTGGCGGCAGAGCTTGCCAACGGCAAACCGTGATCCCCGCTTTGCATGACGGGCTTGCCGCCATCCGGCAGGTGCAAGTCAATGGATATACCCAGGCTTTCGCCCATGCGTTTTACCCTGCTCTTGCCGCTAAGATCCGTGAATTTCGGGGCACGGTTCATTGCAAAGCGTAGCTTGTTGAATGGAAGTTCTTCGGCCTGCAACGCACGCTTAAGCCGCAATGCGTTCTGGGCCGACCGCATGTCCAGTTCGATCAATGCAAAATAGACGTGTGCGGCTTGGAGTACAGTTTCGGACCAATGAACTAGCGTCGAGGGCATGTCTACAACCACATAGTCAAAGTGATTGCGGGCCGTGTCTATTACCCTTTGGATATCCTCAGGCGTGATGATGTCTAATGGCACCATGTCAGATGGCGCGGTCAAAACCTGCAGCTTGTCTTCAAATGTCTGCAGCGCCTGACCGAAGGATTCTTCATCCATCGATGCCGTATCTGAAAGCATTTCGAAAACAGCTTCGTGACGAGGAAGATCCAGATAGGTCGAAACCGTGCCGAACTGCATGTCCAGATCGATAAGGCAAACTTTGGGTCCATCTTTGTTGGACACTGTTGCAAGTTCCCAGGCAAGATTTACAGCCAACGTTGTGGAACCGACACCGCCCGCAAGACCGTGAACGACAAATAGAGCGCCCTCTTTTGCCTCTCCATGCGTTATCGCCACGCCAGGCTGCGGGGCAACAACCGGATCAGGCTTGTTCATGCGATTGATGGCTTCCTGAAGTTCGTTTTCCGGAAGCGGGTAGGGGACAAATTCGTCCGCGCCTTTACGCAACAGCTGATGCAAGGAAGCGGGCGTGACATCTTCGGCGATCAGAACAACTTTAATGCCTTTTTCCTTGGCATGAGTGATGATTTCGCCCATCAGTGTCAGGTTGTCTTCGTCTTCGCCGTCCAGTGCAAGCGCGACAAACTGCAACGACTCAGCTTCTGGTTGGCTAAAGAAGGCCAGCGCCTCAGCAAAGCCTAAATCACCCCAACGCTCGCCCAGGACGGCTTCCATATCTTCTATCAAAAGATCAAAGTTTTGGACATCCCGACTAATGGTGCAGGCCTGTATCGCTGTATTTTCGTTTTGCGGCGTTGCGCTCGTCATAAACTCAATCCTCGTCGAGAGGGCTGAGCAAACCGTACGAACTTTAGGGGTCTGTTCTGATTTGCTGTCGCCCTGTGCGGTCAGTTGTGGCCGCAAGTCACCCTATTTTTTGCAAGGTCGCTTGGAAGTTGGGCAAGAATTGGGCGCAAAAGAACCAATTGTAGGGAATTGGGCGACGATGCCGCCCAATTTGTCGCTATTGTTCGAAACCCTAACGAACAAAGCTCATTCAGTGGGGTTCGTTGAACCGACGGCCGTTTCGCTACGCAAAGTCGACTCTACGCGCGCACTTTGAACGTATTCGCGGTAAATGACCTCGGCGTATTTGCCGTCCAAAATATTTGGATGTCTGTCAACAAATCCAGACACTTCCGTCACGGTGCGACGGTTACGGCGGTCTCTGTTCTGCGTCGCGATCAGAGGCCGCGTTTTGCCAAACGAAACTACTGCCTCGAGCCGCGAACGGGAAATGCCCTGACGTGTAAGGAACGAAACTGCTGCGTTTGCCCGGCGAAGACCCAGCTGCTGGTTGTAAGCGGCTGAGCCTACAGCATCAGTGTGTCCGTAGACCCGGAACCGGGCCTCGGGGAATTGCTTGATCCAAGCAGCCTGCTGCAACAAAATCCGTTGGGCCGAAGCGTCAAGCTGTGCGCTGTCGAACGCAAAGTTGATTTGGCTTGGAACCTCGGCTGCAAAACGCTGCGCGAGTATCTGACCGTAAGTCAGTTCGCCGTTCATGATCTGAACATTGTTCAGAGTAGCGTTACCGAATGTGCCCTGGTCCAGTTCAAAGCCAGCTTCACGAGTACAGCCTGCAACAGCAACCGAAAGGCCTAGTGTTATAAACCACTTATGCATTGGTTCTATCCTTTCCATCAATCCAGGACGTAGCCGTAGGAATTGCCAAAGTCTTGTCTGGCCACTTCCGAAGCTGCACCATTTCCAGCACGTTCAGTGTGAGCAATCTTGCCGTTAATGAACAGGTCGAATTCGCTGGGTGGTTTGACCCGATCTGTTGGCAGGGCCAAGGCCTCGCCGCGTGTCGGAGACACCAGATGGGCGGTGATGATAATGACAAGCTCGCTTTGATCGCGCTGGTATTCTGCGCTGCGGAACAAGGCACCAAGAACCGGGACGTCTCCAAGCCAAGGTATCTGGTTGTTCAGGTCGGTGAAGTCGTCCTGAATCAGGCCCGCAATCGCAAAGCTTTCGCCGTCGCGCAGCTCAACAGTTGTGCTGGTCTGACGCACGACAAAACTGGGAACGGTGTCACCATTGATTGTGAAGTTCGTATTTGGATCGATGCTAGAAACAGAAGTTGCCATTTCCAGATTGATCAGGTCGCCGTCGACTACGCGTGGGACAAAGTCGATCTCGACACCGAAAGACTTGTATTCGATGGCAACCACACCGTCATCCTGTGGGACAGGGATAGGAACCTCACCGCCAGCGAGGAAAGTCGCTTCCTGACCAGACAGTGCAGACAAGTTCGGCTCGGCCAATGTACGAGCTAACCCTTTACTTTCGAGGGCTTCAAGCAACAAACGGACCTGGGTAGATCCGGCGCCAAACCCGAATAGGATCGCGCCTGTATTGGTCTGTGCAAACGGGATGTTGTTCGCCAAGGCGTTGTTCAATCGACCTTGGCTGTTCAACGAATTGAAACCGCCTGTCACGTCGCTGCCGCCAAAACCTAACGACGTCGAGAGGCTCTTGGCCACCTGCCGTCTCATCTCGGCAAAGCGCACTTTAAGCATAACTTGCTGTACGCCACCAACGTTCATCAGGTTCGACACCCGTTCAGGCGCGTAGCGTTCTGCCAGCTCAAGTGCTCGCGCCAAGCGGGCGCTGCTTGAGACAGTGCCCGACAGAACGATGCCATCGTTGGCGGTACGTACTTCGATCGGCTCGTTCGGCAGGATCTGCCGCAGCCTCTCTTTAAATTCGGACACGTCCGGCGAAACACGAACGCGTACATTTGTGATAAGATTACCTGCGCCGTCAAACATCGTCAGGGTCGTGGTCCCTGGCGCGCGGCCCAATATATATATTGTACGGTCCGAGAGCGTTGAGATATCCGCGATGCCAGCATTGGCAATGCTGATATCCGCGAAAGGTTGTTCGCTTTCGACCACAATAGCGCGGTTAATCGGGACATTTAGCGTTTCAGCCGTACCCTTCTTAACCACGCGAAGATTTTCAGCCCAAGCGGCACCGCCGATTGGACCCATAACGAGCGTCAACCCCATAAGGGTTGCGCCTATCCAGGAACGTATTGTCATGTGACCTGCCTCTCCGATCACCACTCTATTTTTATGGGTCTAATGCCCTATGCCTTTGAACCCTGCTCTAAATCCGGATTTATTGCAATAATCAATGGTTTCCGGAATTTTCCTTATGTGGATAATACGCAACAATAGATTCGAATTGAATGGACAAGAACGACCAAGGCCGCGCCATCGGCGCGACCTTGTTTTGATTAACAGGCTGAAATTCGGTCAGTTTGTGCAGGGAATCTGCGTGACTACCATTTCGCCGCCTCGGCGCGTTTTTATGGTGCAAACCTCTTCTTCTTCAATCATTTGCACCGGCGCGGCTTCTTGGATGCCCAGCAGCTTGCGTTGGTCAACTTCTATTGCACTAGCTACAGTTTCGTCCTGAACGCCGACAAGAGCCAATGACAGTCGACCAGTGTTTTGCGCCTGTGCCAAAGCGGCAATCTGTTCGGGTGTCGCCGCTACTGTGACGGTTCGCGCAATCGTCGCGCCAGTTATGTCGGAACCGGCGGTTTGGTCGACGGCAATAAGTTCAATATTGGTTTGGATCAGCCGCGTTATTTCACCGGCTGCGCCATCAACGGCGCCTCTTAGGGATCCAGTCCAGTAAACGTCGACACTGTCGCCGGGGCGCAAGAATCCAGAGACCCCCGAAGCGACATCAACGCTGATTGCGAATGCGCGCATACCCTTTTTCAACTGTGACGTAAGACCGGCAGACTGGCCTGGCGCTGTAACCTTAACAGCCATCAAAGCTTCGTCTTTTTCCATAGCGCGCAAAACGAATCGTTCATTGTCCCCGGTTTCCGGGAAAAGAACGGTCATATCGAGGAACGAGCCTTCTGGTATGGCATTTTCGGGCCATTGTACCGTGCGCACGTCTTCAGGAATTAGCTTTTCCCCATATCTCAGAGCGCGATTCGAAACGATTACGTCTACAGTGGGAACAACTTCGACTTTCGCATTGGCCAGAGCTTCCTCACGTAGTTGTCGCTCGAGCGCTAATTTAGCCTGATTCTCGGTGATGTATTCACGCGCCATGTAGACGGCTCCGCCTGCCAGTGCGACCCCGATGATCAGGACAAGTCCAAAAACAGCCCGCATTTGTCCCTCGTTTAATTTTGGTTCCAAAGATTATGAGACGCGTCGCGTCACATTGGTTCAGTGTCAACGTTAATTTGGAATTGTGTCGAAAAGTGGGACAATCGCGGATGATATTCTGAAATTCAAATTTTTTTCAGAGGACGTTGAGCAGCGAGCGGAGATTTATCTTTTTTATTCAAACGAAATAGGTTCGACCATGACGCTCGCAAGGACTTGTCCGCTTTGCTCATCCACATGTCGTAGTGGCTCGTGCATGTAATAATACATCAGAGCACCCAGACCAACGACCCCTGCCGTTATCACAACCCAGTCAGCGGTAATTGCACCGCCCTCGTCATTCGCGAAATTCATGAATTTTTTCAACATTACACTAAACCAGGTTTCTTGGAGCTAAAAGAAAAGGGCCATGCCTTTAAGCAAAGGCAAGGCCCCATCATGTTTTGAAACTCACGACCGAATTAGTTGCCAAAGGTCGGAGTTGTGACGGTCGCGCTGGTCAGAGCGGACTGAACGTCGCCTGCCAGATCGCTGGCGCCGGTGCGAACTTGGTTATAAGCAATTGCGGCCAGAGCAACTACGGCTGCGGTCAGAACGACCCAGTCAACTGTTACGGCGCCGTCTTCGTCTTTACGGAAGTTCTTGATGAACTTGATCATGTTACGTCCCTCCTAAAGGATCAAACTGTTAATTAACCTCGGCGTCTTACAGAGCTTTCTCTCTCAGTCCGCTCCCGATCGTCTCGGCATGGGGATAGTTTTGCCTGTTGTGCGTGGCAGGAATTGGGCCAAACACATTTTTTTTTGTGAAAAGCTTAATTTTTTGATGGCAAAATTTTTAACACTTTGAAATTAAACAAAAAATGCTGCAATCTTTTTTAACCATACCAGTTTAGGCGATGCAATTTTACGGCAAATGAGGCGAAATCGCCCTATTTCGCTTTGTTTTTCTGGCTTTGAGGGCCGTTTCAATGTTCAAAATGATCCAAAAGAATAGATGAGGCAGGCAAAATGAATTTTCGGGACGCATTTTCATGTGTCAGCGTTGCGGTGTTTCTTCTGGTTAGTGTGACACCATTGTCCGCAACCGAGCAAGAACCGCGCGGTGTTTACAAACGTATCAAGGCGCCAGCGCCCGGTACGCGCGCGCGGGTTATGATTCAAATTACACCCGAGCAGCACGCGAATTCTCCATCGGCCCCTAGCACGGGAAACGACCTGGACGTTCCCGCAATCATCGCCCGAGCTGAGCCGCCCGCTTCGGCGGCTCCGCCAGTGGGTGACGTAGCCAAGCCTGTTGGATCTTACAAAGCGTTTTGGAACCGCGTGTCGCCTGAGATGGCTCATGCAAGCTCTGGACGGCTCCGGGATGCTTTCAAGGCCTTGTCGTCGATAGGAGTCGCGGCGCCGAGATTGCAGACATTGCAAAACATAGCCGAACAGAGGGGTGTCGACATTTTGCGCTCGACAGTTGGTACAGACGTGTCTCCGGCACTTGTTCTTGCAGTTATTTCAGTGGAATCTGCTGGGCGTGTGGATGCCGTCAGCTCGGCCGGTGCGCAGGGACTGATGCAGTTGATGCCTGCGACTGCTGCCCGGTTCGGTGTTAAGGATAGCCTAAAACCCGAACAAAACATCTCGGGTGGTGTAAAGTACCTTGATTGGTTGATGGACGAGTTCGGTGACGACCCAATCTTGGTTTTGGCAGGATATAACGCAGGTGAGGGCGCTGTTCGCAAGCACGGTGGCGTTCCGCCTTACGCAGAAACTCGTGACTATGTTCCAAAAGTGTTAGCGGCGTTTCAAGTGGCCCGTGCCCTGTGCACGTCGCCGCCCGAGTTCTTTTCGGACGGCTGCGTGTTTCAAACCATGAATTAAAAGAGGCCAGTTAATCAGCCGGCCTCTTCAGTTGCCGTTGGATCAGTTGACGATTTTTGCCTCGGTAGCGCCGCGGATTTCGTCTTCTGTGACACCATCGGCAATTTCGACGATCTTGAGACCACCGTCCACCACATCGAGAACCCCAAGGTTGGTAATAATGCGATCCACCACCTTTTTGCCGGTCAACGGCAGGGTACATTTCTGCAGCAGCTTGGATTTGCCGTGCTTGTTTGTGTGATCCATCACAACGATCACCCGACCGACGCCCGCGACCAGATCCATGGCTCCGCCCATGCCCTTGACCAAAACGCCCGGAATCATCCAGTTCGCCAGATCACCTTCCTCGTCTACTTCCATTGCACCCAGAACCGCAGCAGCGATCTTGCCGCCCCGAATCATTGCAAATGACGTGGCACTGTCGAAATAAGCCGTGCGGGAAAGTTCTGTGATCGTCTGTTTACCTGCGTTGATCAGGTCAGGGTCCTCGTCACCTTCGAAGGGGAAGGGGCCCATCCCCAGCATGCCGTTTTCAGACTGCAGAGTAATATCTTTGTCGCCCACATAGTTAGCCACCAGCGTCGGGATTCCGATGCCCAGGTTTACGTACATTCCGTCTTCTAGTTCTTGCGCCGCCCGCGCGGCCATCTGATTGCGGTCCCAGGGCATTATGCCTCCTCCTTCTTGCGGGTGGTGCGTTGTTCGATGCGCTTTTCATGCTCGCCCTGAATCAAACGATGAACATAGATTCCGGGAAGATGAATCGAGTCGGGGTCTAATGAACCGCGCGGAACAATTTCTTCCACTTCGGCGATACAAATCTTACCGCAAGTTGCTGCGGGCACGTTGAAATTTCGCGCCGTCTTGCGAAACACCAGGTTCCCCGTGTCATCAGCTTTCCAAGCCTTTACGATAGCGAGATCGGCAAATATGCCTTCTTCGAGAATATAAGTCTCACCATTGAAGTCTTTATGCTCTTTGCCTTCGGCAATAACTGTTCCGACACCAGTTTTTGTGTAGAAACCGGGAATTCCTGCACCTCCTGCCCGCATTCTTTCGGCCAGCGTGCCCTGTGGGTTGAATTCCAATTCCAGCTCGCCACTCAGGTACTGACGCATGAATTCTGCGTTTTCACCGACGTAAGAGCTGATCATCTTTTTGACCTGCTTAGTTTGCAACAGGATGCCGATCCCGAAATCGTCGACGCCGGCGTTGTTCGACGCGAAAGTCAGGTTCTGCGCTCCTGAGTTTTTGATCGCCTCAAGCAGCAGCTCAGGAATCCCGCACAGGCCAAATCCGCCTGCAGCGATCATCATGCCGTCAGAGATCACTCCTTCGAGCGCCTCATTGGCATTGGCATAGACTTTGTTCATGGAAAACTCCCCCAATGACATGGTGACGAAGCAGGTTGTGCCGTCGCGTCATTGGGAAGTCAATGAAACCAAAGGAACAGTGGTATTTCTACCTAACTCACCGCTTTCTTTGTAGAAGCCTTTTTCTTTGGTGCGGCCTTCTTTCTGCCACCCTTTTTTGCCGCTTTTTCGTTGGCCAGCTCCACCGCCATCTCTAGCGTGACATCTTCGGGATTGATATTCTTGGGTAGCGTGGCGTTGATCTTCTGCCACTTGACATAAGGACCATAGCGACCGTCCAGCACCTGAATGGCACCGCCGTCGGGGTGTTCGCCTAACTCTCTCAAAGGCTTAGCTGCTGCCTGTCCACGGCGCCCAGGATTGGCCCGTTTTTCCGCCAGCAACTCAACAGCTCGGTTCATGCCGATCTCGAACACGTCATTGGGGTCCTTGAGGTTGGCATAGACCGGTTTGGCCTCTTCCGGCAGCTGATGCATCAAATACGGCCCAAACCGCCCGAAATTTGAAGTAATCATGCCGCCTTCCGGATGCTCCCCGATTTGGCGGGGAAGGCTAAGCAAGGTAAGGGCCTTGCTCAGGTCCATATCATCCTTATTCCATCCACGGGGCAGTGAAGCGCGCGGTGGCTTTTTGTTTTCAGGTGTCGGTTCACCGCGCTGGACATACGGGCCAAATCGACCGGATTTCAACCAGATTTCATCGCCGCCGTCCTCGCCCAACAGTCGTTCGTCGCCCTCTGCGCCATCGCCGGCTATCGGGCGGGTATAGGTGCATTCCGGATAGTTGCCGCAACCCACGAAACCACCAGTTCGCGAAGTTTTGAGGTGCAGCTGTCCAACCCCGCATTTCGGGCAGATACGTGGGTCAGACCCGTCTTCACGCGGAGGATAGAGTTGGGGTGCCAGAACCTCGTCCAGCTTGTCCAGAACTTCGGAAATCCGCAGTTCTGAAGTCTCACCAATAGCGGCCGAGAAATCGCGCCAGAATTTGCCAAGCAGGTCCTTGTAATCGCGATCACCTGCGCTGACGTCGTCCAGTTGCTCTTCCAGATTGGCCGTAAATTCATAACCAACATATTGACGAAAGAAATTCAGCAGGAAAATTGTGACGATCCGGCCTTTTTCCTCGGGAATCAAGCGGTTCTTGTCCTTGCGTACGTATTCCCGGTCTTGAATTGTTGTGACAATCGAAGCATAGGTGGACGGTCGACCTATCCCCAGCTCCTCCATTCGTTTGACCAGCGTGGCTTCGGTGTAGCGGGGTGGGGGCTGCGTATGGTGTTGCAACGCCAGCACCGCTTCGTTTTCGGACAAAATTGCCTCTTTCCCCGGCCTTTCGGCACTGTCCGTTGTCGCCTTGGCGAATTGATCCCGCAAGGAGGATTTAGCAAAATGCGCCGGATCGCCTTGCATTATTTGAGGCAGGCGTTTTTCGTCGTCGTCCGCCACATCGTCCCGACCCTCTTCGTAGACACGCATGAACCCGTCGAAAAGTACGACCTGACCCGTGGCGCGAAGGCCAACTTGCCCATCATCGCTGCCGATCTCGACTGTTGTGCGCTCCAGCCTTGCAGCAGCCATTTGGCAGGCAATTGTGCGTTTCCAGATGAGGTCATACAGCTTGCGCTGATCATCATCCGTGACCTTCAAGGCCTTTGCGTCGCGCGACATGTCCGTCGGGCGAATGCACTCGTGGGCTTCCTGAGCGTTCTTAGCTTTATTTTTGTACATGCGCGGGCTGGTTGGCACGTATTCAGCACCGTAGCGGTCAGAAATTGCGTTCCTTGCGTCAGCGACAGCCTCGGGTGCCATGTCGATGCCATCTGTCCGCATGTAAGTAATGTAGCCGGCTTCATACAGGCGTTGGGCAACCTGCATGGCGTGTCGCGCTCCCATACCGAATTTTCGACTGGCCTCTTGCTGCAAAGTCGATGTCATAAATGGCGCGCTTGGATTGCGGGCCGCTGGCTTGGCCTCAACCGAAGTTACGCTCAACGCGCGGCTTGTCATCGCCTGAACCGCCAATTCGGCCTGCGTGGCGTTGGCAAGATCGTGTTTTTCCAGCTTTTTGCCGGCCAAAGTAACAAGGCGAGCTTCAAAAGTTTGACTGCGTGGCGTTTCGAACAACGCTTTTACCGACCAGTATTCGACCGGTTTGAATGCCTCGATCTCCATTTCACGCTCGACGATCAGGCGCAAACAAACAGATTGCACTCGGCCTGCGGATTTCGCGCCCGGGAGCTTTCGCCAAAGCACAGGCGACAAGTTGAACCCCACGAGATAGTCCAGCGCTCGTCGGGCCAAATAAGCCTCGACAAGAGGCATATCGACCTCGCGCGGGTGCTGCATCGCTTCGGTCACTGCATCTTTGGTAATCGCATTAAAGGTTACGCGGCTGACTGCAGTGTCCTTTTTGATCGAGCGACGTTTGGTCAAAGCTTCCTGCAGGTGCCAACTGATCGCTTCGCCTTCGCGATCGGGGTCAGTGGCCAGAATCAGGGCGTTGTCGTCTTTCAATGCATCTGCGATGGCTTTTACGTGTTTGCGGCTGTCATTCCCGACTTCCCATTTCATGGCAAATTCATGCTCGGGGTCGACGGAACCATCCTTGGGCGGCAAGTCGCGTACATGACCGTAAGAAGCCAAAACCGTGTAGTCAGGGCCAAGATATTTGTTAATTGTTTTAGCTTTGGCCGGGGATTCTACAACAACTACAGGCATTTAAGGGAAAACCTCGCTCGACGAATTTGACGCCTTATATGGTCGTGCAAAATGTGTGGGGCAAGACGGAATTGTCAATGCGTTCCTTGAATTGCCTTAAAAACACTGCCTTTTCAAACGACTAGGAAAATAGTTAGGGGTTTGGGTTCGGCACTTTGGTGCTTAAACCCAGTAGTCAGGCGCCCAAAGATACCAATCCACCTGGTTGCCTTTGGATTCGCCCCTCAAGCTCCAAATCCACCAGGGCGGGGCCGATTTCCTTTGCCGGAGCGCAAATGTCGCGAATTAGTTGATCTTCTGCGATTGGAGAGGGGCCAAGGCATGCCAGGATCGCTTGGTGCAGGTTTTGAACAGGCGCAGTGCTGTTTTCGTTCAGCGCAGGTTCGTTGTTTGACAAAACCGCGGATGTTTGCCTTGGGGGTAAAGCTTCGATCACATCTTGGGCAGATCGTACGAGCGCGGCACCTTCACGGATCAAAGTATTGCATCCGGCAGCGCGTGCGTCGAATGGGTGTCCGGGTACAGCTAGAACTTCGCGTCCTTGGTCCAATGCGTCGCGTGCGGTAATTAGGCTGCCAGACTTAGCGGCCGCTTCGACCACGACGACTGCTTGTGCAAGGCCCGAGATAATGCGGTAGCGGCGTGGAAAATGCCTGGCTTGCGGCGAAATGCCCATAGGTTGTTCCGACAATCGCAGTCCGTGTTCGGCGATCTTTTCCGCAAGTTCAGTGTTTTCGGCAGGGTAAATCACATCCACCCCACCAGCCATTACTGCGATAGTCCCAGTTTTAACCGCTGCCTGATGAGCCGAAGTATCGATTCCACGGGCCAGGCCAGATGCTATGACAAACCCCAACTCGCCCAATTCCTTAGCCAAACCCCGGGCCATCCGAGATCCCAGGGAAGAGCAATTTCTCGCGCCAACAAGCGCCACTGTCGGCTTGTCCAATAGTGAGACATCGCCGATTGCCCAGAGCATCGGAGGGGCATCGGAAAGATTGATCAGAGCAGTTGGAAAGGTGGCGGCCCCAAGGCACAGAAGCCGCGCTTCGCGGGCCCTTGCAGCCTTGAGTTCCGCCTCAATTACGCCGGGAGGGCAAATTTCATACCCGTCTATTCCGGCGGCGCGTGCCACTTCGGGCAGCGCGGCAAGCGCGTTCTGCGCTGAGCCATGTTCCCGCAACAGCCGCCGGAACGTAGCCGGACCAACCTTGCGGGATCGCATCAGACGGAGCCAGGAAAACTGATCCTCTTCCGTGGTGGGTGGGAGTGGGGGGTGATTGGAAGAAAACTGCTCTTCAGTCATCCGATGCTCCGCCTGATTGCAGAACTGGTTTACGAGAGTTTAGGTTAACAGCTTGTAAATCTTGGAAAATTTTTTACTACCTTACAAAAAGCTGTATTTGGCTTGGGTTAAGTACATGTAAAGTAACAAAAAATCTTTTTGACTTGGTTTTTAAAAGTTGCGGTCCACACAAATTTTCTAAAATGGATGGCGCTTTTTTAACCTTGTGGTGCAAAATCTGGCTTGGGTCGACTCAGGTTGCTGACCCACCCACCGTCAATCCATCCATCAATACAGTTGGTTGGCCAACGCCCACAGGTACCCACTGGCCATCTTTACCGCAAGTGCCCATACCCGGGTCCAACTCCATATCGTTGCCCAAACCACGGATACGTTTCAGAGCTGATGGTCCGTCACCGATCAGTGTGGCACCTTTCACCGGAGCGCCAATTTCACCGTTCTCGACACGGTAAGCCTCGGTACATGAGAAAACGAATTTGCCGTTAGTTATGTCAACCTGACCACCGCCAAATCCTACCGCCCAAATACCGTCCTTGATGTCAGCGACCAGCGAAGCCGGGTCGGCGTCGCCACCCAACATAATCGTATTCGTCATGCGTGGCATTGGTTTGTGCGCATAGCTTTGTCGCCGGCCATTACCGGTAGGGGCAACATCCATAAGGCGCGCATTTTGGCGATCTTGCATATACCCCGTTAAAACTCCGTCTTCTATCAGAACGGTACGAGAACTGGGTGTGCCCTCGTCATCGACGGTTATTGAGCCGCGCCGGTCTGCAATGGTACCATCATCGACCACAGTAACACCTTTTGAGGCGATTTGTTGTCCCATCAATCCAGCAAATGCAGAGCTGCCCTTTCGGTTGAAATCGCCTTCCAGCCCATGACCTATGGCCTCATGCAGCAGGATACCGGGCCAACCAGGACCCAAAGCTACTTCCATGACCCCAGCAGGGGCCGGTATCGCGTCCAAGTTGACCAATGCGATACGCAACGCCTCACGCGCCTTGTCTTGCCAGTCGGCAGGATCGATTAACCCATTAAGTCCTACGCGGCCGCCGCCTCCTGCCGAACCGCTTTCCCTTCGTCCGTTTTGCTCGACGATCACTGAAACGTTCACACGGGTCATTGGGCGTACGTCACGGATTAGCACGCCATCCGGGCGCAAAATCTCAACCTCTTGTACGGCGGCGGCGATCGTCGCACTTACTTGAACAACACGAGGATCCAGATCGCGAGAAAAGGCATCAATTTCACGCAAGGTTTCTATCTTCACTGGAAAACTGGCCGTTTCGATCGGGTCTTCGTCGGTGTAAAGGCGGGCATTGGTGGCCCGTGGGGCCTCGGCCAAAGTGCCGCCGCCGTCGCCGACCGCAAGACGTGCCGTTTCGGCTGCCCGCTTCAACGCTGGGATTGAAACATCTGTTGAATGGGCATAGCCCGCCACCTCGCCCTGAACAGCCCGCAGCCCAAATCCTTCGGAAGCGTCGTAAGATGCAGTTCGCAGGCGACCGTCATCAAACACCAGGGATTCGGATTTTCGCCTTTCAACGAACAGTTCCCCATCCTCGGCGCCTGCGGTTGCAGACTGCAGAACTGCAAGGGCTTCGTCCTGCGGAAGGGGGCCTTCAAACGGGCGAAATGGGTCGTTGGACATCAGGTGGAACCTTTCCAGATTGATCCAGATCAAGAATAGCGTCTGTTTGACGCAAGCATTTTGCTTTATCTACCCGACGGAATATGGTTTTTAACGCGGCCAAAGACAACGGGTGAGGTGCGACCGATTCACACCTTTTCGCCTGGGACGCAAAGATCAAACGATCAGGACAGAACATGAAGAATGCTTTGATGCTTTCGGGGTTTGTAACAGCCCTCTCCAGCCTTCCCGCCATGGCTCAGGAGCTTGAGATTATTGGTAAGCCGGTTGATGGCGGTGTCGGGTTCCAGCCCTCAGCCACTAGCCTGGCCGATGGAATCCAGCGTCTGGACAATATGATTCTGGTGATCATCACTGTAATATGCTTGCTCGTTGCAGGCCTTCTGTTGTACTGCATTGTGCGTTACAACCAGCGCGCCAATCCAACGCCCGCGCGGTTTTCGCATTATACCCCCGTTGAGGTCGCTTGGACGTTGGGTCCGATCCTGATTCTGGTTTTCATTGGGGCTTTCTCACTGCCGGTGCTTTTCAAACAGCAGGAAATTCCCGAGGGTGACGTGGTTATCAAGGTTGTCGGCAACCAATGGTACTGGACTTACGAGTACGTGGATCATGATTTTGCCTTCGACAGCTACTTGCTGGGGCACCCTGCAACGCTGGACGAAGGGGCGCGTCCGGCCGATGCGGACGTGACGCCGTTCGTGCTTGACGATGCAATGCGGGCCAAGCTGTCTGATGCGGGATACAGCGAAGATGAATGGCTGTTGGCCACCGACACCGCCGTTGTCGTACCGGTGAACAAAGTTATTGTGATGCAAGTCACTGCGTCCGATGTTATCCATTCGTGGACTATTCCATCTTTCGGCGTAAAGCAGGACGGCGTGCCCGGACGATTGGCCGAACTGTGGTTCGAGGCAACCAAGGAAGGTGTCTATTTTGGGCAGTGTTCCGAGCTTTGCGGCAAGGACCATGCGTATATGCCGATTACGGTGAAAGTGGTTAGTCAAGAGGCCTACGATCAGTGGCTGACCAAGGCGCTTGAGGAATATGCAGGGAAACCCGCGACCTATCAGGTGGCCGCAAACTAAGCTCGTCTGGGGCTGAGGCCCTTGGCATCGAACGTGGCGTGAGCGGCGCGGTAAACGTACCGCTTTGGCCTTAAGGGAACGGATATGAGCGACGCAAGCTTTAACGCCAGCACCGTGAACGCGCAGGGGCGCGTGGACGAGGCCAGCTTTGGCGACTATTTCGCCTTGCTGAAGCCGCGCGTGATGTCCCTGGTCGTGTTTACTGCATTGGTCGGTATGCTCGCCGCGCCTGTACCTGTGCATCCGTTTGTTGGATTCTGCGCTATCCTTTTCATAGCCATTGGCGGTGGGGCATCAGGTGCCCTGAACATGTGGTGGGACGCTGATATCGACAAGGTTATGAAGCGGACAAAAGGCCGTCCGATCCCTTCTGGCAAAGTTGAAGAAGGTGAGGCGCTGGCTATCGGTCTGGCGCTATCCGGTCTGTCTGTGATCATGCTGGGGCTGGCGACCAATTGGTTTGCAGGAGCGTTTCTGGCCTTCACGATATTTTTCTACGTTGTGATCTACACGATGTGGCTGAAACGATCGACACCGCAGAACATTGTGATCGGCGGAGCCGCCGGAGCGTTCCCGCCTGTCATAGGTTGGGTTGCGGCGACGGGTTCCATGACACTAGAGCCATGGTTGATGTTCGCTTTGACTTTCATGTGGACACCGCCGCATTTCTGGGCTTTGGCCCTGTTCATGAGATCCGACTATGACGACGCAGGCGTGCCGATGCTGACCGTTACGCACGGACGCCGCGCGACCCGAGTGCACATTCTGATTTACACCGGGTTTTTGGCTGTACTGGCCGTTGGAACCGCATTTTCGGGTATAGGGGGGCCAATCTACCTAACGGTCGCTTTGGTTTTGAACGCGCTCTTCCTGCATGGAGCGTGGTGCATCTCGCGTAGGACCGAAGACGACTCTGAGGCCGATAATTTCAAAGTTGAACGCCGCTTCTTCAAACTTTCGCTGCTCTACCTGTTTTTGCATTTTGGTGCGATATTGATCGAGGCGTTGGTCAAACCGTTTGGATGGGGTGGCTGGTCATGAGTCTGCGCAAGCCCCACGAATTGCATCAGCGCCGCTTTGGCCGCAACCTAGGGGTGGGGCTGACATTAGCGGCGTTTATCATGATCATTTTCGGCTTAACGATCGTGAAGGTGTCCGGGACGGATTTCGGCATGGCAACGCAAGAGGTGCAGGACTGATGGCGTTGAAAGGTCCGCAGAAAACAGTGGTGCAAACCGTCGGTTTGGTTGTCCTGATGGGTAGCTTGGCTTGGGCGGCCGTTCCATTTTATGATTGGTTCTGCCGGGTCACTGGTTTTGGCGGAACCACGGGTGTATCCGAGCAGGCGCCAGAAGATATCCTTGATAGGGTTGTCACGGTACGATTCGATGCCTCTAAGGCTAAAGGCATGGCTTGGGAGTTCAAACCGGTTGAGCGTGAGATGGATGTGCGCATTGGTGAAACTGGGTTAGCATTTTATGAGGCTTATAACCCGACCGACCGACCCATTGCCGGGCAGGCCTCGTACAACGTCGCGCCATATTCTGCCGGGGGCTATTTCCAGAAAATCGCCTGCTTCTGCTTTGAGGAACAGGTCTTGCAACCCGGCGAACGGGTGCAGATGCCGGTTACGTTCTTTGTTGATCCCGAAATGGTTGAGGATCTCGAAGCGAAATATGTTCATACGATCACGTTGTCGTATACATTCTATGAAATTGACCTGCCCGAAGGCTATGCAGCCTTCGACCAGCAGGCAGAAACTAACACGAACTAACGCCTGTAGGTGAGGGACGCTGATGGCACACGCTAAAAACCATGACTACCACATTTTGGCCCCATCGATCTGGCCGCTGATCGGCGCGGTCAGTGGTTTTGTTATGCTTTTCGGAGCAGTTCTTTGGATGCACGGTATAACACCGTGGATCTTTTGGATGGGACTAGTAGGCGTCCTGTACACAATGTTTGCCTGGTGGACAGACGTCGTCGTGGAAAGCCGGCAGGGTGATCACACTCCGGTGGTTCGTATTGGTTTGCGCTACGGGTTCATCTTGTTTGTGATGTCCGAGGTGATGTTCTTTTTTGCTTGGTTCTGGTCGTTCTTCAAACATCGGATGTACCCGATGTACGACTATGCCGGGACCGAGTACATCCAACCTGATATTCACGCGGTTGACCCTTTCCACCTGCCACTGATCAACACCTTGGTTCTTCTGTTGTCTGGCTGCGCGATTACGTGGGCGCACCATGCTCTTGCTCATGACAACGATCGCAAGGCGCTGATCAATGGTTTGGCAATCGGTATTGCGCTGGGGATCGCTTTTACTGCGTTGCAGGGATTTGAGTATTACGAACTACTTGCGCACGAAGGTTGGCAATTTGGTGGCGATCAGTTCTACTCGAACTTCTTCATGGCCACGGGTTTTCATGGCGCGCATGTGATAATCGGCACTATATTCCTTTCGGTTTGCTTGATCCGGGCTCTTAAGGGTGACTTCACACCAGAGAAGCATGTCGGCTTTGAAGCGGCGGCCTGGTATTGGCACTTTGTCGACGTTGTTTGGCTGTTTCTGTTTTTCGCAGTTTACATTTGGGGACAGGCACCGCTGATGTAAAAACAGCCAGATTTGCAGACGAAAAAGCCGCCCTCAAAGGGCGGCTTTTTACCATCCGAGATGCTATATTGCGCCCCATACAATTGAGTGGTTGCAATCGTACGGGCGCAACCCTTAACAAGGCGCGGGTTCCTAAAAGGAGCCATTGAGCAACGAAACATGGTTCTGAAATGCGTCGCATCCTTTTCCCACTGATATTTGGTGTTGCCGGTTTGGCGATCCTAGTATCGCTGGGTATTTGGCAGTTGCAGCGTCTGGCCTGGAAAGAGAGCATTCTGGCCGATATCGAAAGCCGAATTGCGGCCCAGCCAGTTGCTTTACCGGAAGCGGTTTCCCAAGACGAAGACAAGTATTTGCCCGTTACTATTTCGGGCGAAATGGAAACCGGTGAAATCCACGTATTGGTCTCGGTCAAACAAGTTGGCGCAGGCTACCGGATCATTCAGCCCTTCAGCGTCGACGACAGACGGATATTGGTAGATCGCGGTTTTGTTCCCACGACGGCCAAGTCGGACGCAAGGCAAACAGGCGCTATGCAGGTGACAGGTAATCTGCATTGGCCGGATGAAATCGACGGTTTCACGCCCGAACCAGACGTTGATGGCAACATTTGGTTTGCTCGGGACGTTCCCAATTTATCGGCAGTTCTCAAAACTGAGCCGGTTCTGCTGGTTGCGCGTTCAAATACTGATCCCGATGTTACTCCACTGCCAGTGGATACGGCGGGCATACCCAACGATCACTTGCAGTACGCAATAACTTGGTTTGGTCTGGCTTTGGTTTGGGCTGCGATGACCGGATACTTCCTATGGCGCAGCCGCGCCTCCTCTGAGAGTGACCAGCAATGAAATACATCTCGACCCGTGGGCAGGCGCCCGAACTGACATTTGAAGAAGCGATGCTGACCGGATTAGCTCGCGACGGTGGTTTGTATCTGCCTGCCGAGATTCCGGTCATGCCGCAAGACCAGATTGCCGGGTTGGCTGGACTTACCTATGAAGAGATCGCGTTCAAGGTGATGTGGCCCTTTGTCGAAGGCTCATTTGCCGAAGACGAATTCAGAGAGATCATTGAGCACGCTTATGCGGGCTTTGGTCATGCTGCGCGGGCTCCGTTAAAGCAATTGAACGAGAACCACTTTTTGCTTGAGCTGTTCCACGGACCAACGCTGGCATTCAAGGATTTTGCCATGCAACTGATTGGTCAGCTGTTTCAGGTAGCCCTGAAAAGACGAGGAGATCGCGTGACCATCGTGGGTGCAACCAGCGGTGACACCGGTTCGGCTGCAATCGAGGCTTTCCGCGGCCTTGACGCGGTTGACGTATTCATACTTTTCCCTGATGGCCGCGTTTCTGAGGTGCAGCGCCGCCAGATGACGACGCCTGCGGATAGCAACGTGCACGCATTGGCGGTGGCTGGCGATTTCGATGATTGCCAGTCAGCACTTAAGGACATGTTCAACGATTTTGACTTCCGTGACAGTGTCAAACTTGCCGGGGTGAATTCAATCAATTTTGGCCGCGTGCTGGCTCAGATTGTTTATTACTTCTCAGCCGCAGTTAGCCTTGGCGCCCCGCATCGCAAAGTTAGTTTCACCGTGCCGACCGGAAATTTCGGAGATATTTTCGCAGGCTACCTTGCGAAACGCATGGGTTTACCCATTGATCGTTTAGTGGTGGCAACCAA
The DNA here is from genome assembly GCF_059613365.1 of Ruegeria sp. BHSA163. Classification (NCBI taxonomy): domain Bacteria; kingdom Pseudomonadati; phylum Pseudomonadota; class Alphaproteobacteria; order Rhodobacterales; family Roseobacteraceae; genus Ruegeria; species Ruegeria sp. BHSA163. The sequence goes on along the minus strand of NZ_JBXWSJ010000001.1, from coordinate 68,210 downwards.
TCAAAACGATATCCTGCACCGTTGCCTGACAGGTGAGGGGTACTTCAAAGGTGACACCATCCCATCGATCAGCCCGTCTATGGACATCCAGGTCAGCTCAAACTTTGAACGCGCGCTTTTCTATGCGTATGGCGAGGACGCTGGTGCAGTGTCTCAGCTGATGGAAGAACTAAAAAATGGTGGCTTCAAAGTCAGCCAAGGAGCAATGGAGTCCCTCCGCGAGAATTTTGACTCGGGCCGCGTTTCCGAAGACGAAACGCTGCAGACGATCCAGTCCACACTTGCGCACAGTGCTGAACTTGTCTGCCCGCATACAGCCGTAGGTATCAAAGTGGCCGAAGATCACCGCGCGGAGAACGTACCAATGATTACTCTGGCCACAGCACACCCAGCGAAGTTTCCGGCCGCGGTTGAGAAGGCGAGTGATGTGCATCCGCCTCTTCCCTCTCGCATGTCTGATCTGTATGAACGTCCGGAACGGGTGACCCGTATTGCCAATAATTTGGGCGCTATCGAGAAATTTATCAAAGGGCAAATTGCCGAGTGACTGTCAGACAAGATCAACTGAAGAACGGCTTTCGTATCGTCAGTGAACATATGCCGGGGCTGCAATCGGCGGCCATCGGCATTTGGGTGACCGCCGGAGGGCGGCATGAACGAATTGAGCAGAACGGTATCGCGCATTTTCTTGAGCATATGGCATTCAAGGGAACCGAGCGTCGAACAGCACTGCAGATTGCAGAAGCGATCGAGGATGTGGGCGGTTACATCAACGCCTACACATCACGCGAGGTAACTGCATATTACGCGCGCGTTTTAAAGGACGACGTTGCGCTGGCGATGGATGTGATCGGAGATATTGTCCTTAACCCGGTTTTCGATCCGCGCGAGATTGAAGTCGAGAGGGGCGTAATTCTTCAAGAAATCGGTCAAGCATTCGATACGCCAGATGATGTCATTTTTGATTGGCTGCAAGAGCAGAGTTATCACAATCAACCGTTGGGGCGCACTATTCTGGGCCCTTCGGAAAGGGTAAGCACGTTTTCACGCGACGATTTGTCTGGCTTTGTGGCTGAGCATTATGGACCTGACCAAATGATCCTTTCCGCAGCCGGGGCAGTTGATCATGATGCGTTAATGGAAATGGCCGAACAGATGTTTGGTCACCTGAAACCCCGTAAAGGCTTGGTCGCCGACCCGGCCCGTTTCACCGGAGGTGAAGCGCGGCAGGAGAAAGAACTGGAACAGGCCCATTTTGCCCTTGCGCTGGAAAGCCCGGGCTATCGCGATGATGAGATTTATACCGCACAAATCTATTCGACGGCCTTGGGCGGCGGCATGTCTTCACGCTTGTTTCAAGAAGTGCGGGAAACGCGGGGGTTGTGCTACACAATTTTCGCGCAAACGGGTGCATATGCCGACACAGGTACAACCACGATCTACGCTGGAACTTCTTCTGATCAGGTCAGCGAACTGGCAAGCATAACAATCGACGAAATGAAGCGCGCGGCAGAGGAGATGACGCCTGAAGAAGTGGCCCGCGCCCGCGCTCAAATGAAGGCCGGAATGTTGATGGGGTTGGAAAGCCCTTCTAATCGGGCGGAACGTTTGGCCCGGTTGGTGCAGATTTGGGGCAGGGTGCCTTCGCTTGCGGACACTGTCGCAAAGATCGACGCTGTCAGCACCAAGGACGTGCGCAAATTTGCTGAGCAGATGGCCGTCCATGCGCCTGCAGCATTGGCACTGTATGGGCCTGTTTCTAGTGCACCGACATTGGCTGAATTGCAGGAGAGGCGTGCGGCGTGATGCTGTTGGGCAGACGCAAGCTGAAACTCGAAACCGAGCGGTTGAGCTTGCGCCCTCCCGTTCATTCGGATTTTAACGATTGGGCAGCATTAAGGCGAGCATCCAAAGACTATCTTACACCTTGGGAACCGATTTGGGCTGACGATCACCTTAGCCGCAAGTCGTTTACAAACAGGGTTTATTGGGCGCAACGATCCGTCGCCAGCGGAACTGCGATTCCATTATTTCTGTTCCGGCGCGAGGACGACTTTTTGCTGGGGGCAATAACGCTGGACAACATACGACGCGGACCCGCCCAAGCCGGAACACTTGGATATTGGACTGGTCAGGTTTTCGCGCGTCAAGGATACATGCGCGAGGCAATCGGTGCGGTTGTGCATTACGCTTTCACCCGCCTTGATCTGAGCCGAATCGAAGCGGCCTGTTTGCCCGAGAACAAAGCTTCTCGCGGATTGTTGGAAAGTTCAGGCTTCAAATACGAAGGCGTCGCCCAATCCTATCTGCAGATCAGTGGACGCTGGAGAACCCACGTTTTGTACGCAAGTTTACGCTCGGACCGGCGCGGCAAGACAGATGCAGGTTAAACACGCCTGATAAAACACCCATCGCGACGTGATCCAACGATCAAATGGGTGACTTGTCGCCCAGTTGCGCTACACTTGATGGATGTGGCGCTTTTTACTGGCATTGCTGGTTGTTTCGGGCGGAGCTGCGGCGCAAGAGCGGCGGCCAAGCCATTGTATCGCGATTGCCGACGCAGCCCCTGGGATCGAATATCTACACAAGGCCGCATGGCAAGATCCTTTGCCAGAGTTTTCAGTCCGAATAAGCTATGTCGCGCACGCTTCGTTTCTGATCCAGACCAAAGGTGGCTTAAACGCAGTGACTGACTTCACCGGCTTCATCGGTGGTGCTGATCTGATACCGGATGTTGTAACGATGAACCACGCCCACAGCACCCACTGGACGGCACATCCCGACCCGGCAATTCCGCATGTTCTGCCGGGATGGGGCGAGTTTGGTAAAGGCATCGACCACTACCTTGATCTTGGTGAGATGCTTGTGCGGAACGTGTCTACGGATATCCGGTCGGTCTATGGCGGTGTTGAAGAGCGCGGGAATTCGATCTTTGTGTTCGAAGTCGAAGGCCTGTGCATTGGTCACCTGGGTCACTTGCACCATGTTCCATCCGACGAACAGTTTGCCGCCCTGGGACGGTTGGACGTGGTCATGGCCGCTGTCGACGGTGGGACAACGATGCCTCTGCCCGAGATGATCACTGTGCTTAAACGGCTCAAGAGTTCGATTATTATACCTATGCATTGGTTTTCAGGTTTTTCGCTGGAGCGTTTCTTAGTTGATATCCGGGACGAGTTCCCAGTGGAACGCGATGGTGTGTCCGAAATCGTGGTATCATTACGAACGCTTCCCGACCGACCCACCGTTGTTGTGCTTGAACCGCAATACCTCATTGATTTGGAATAGCACTTGCCGCTGTGAGCCACCTGGGGCAAGGAATGGGCATGACACTTGTCCCCGCCGATAACAGTTTTGCCGAGTTAATATGCGCACAGTTGGGCGGCGATGTTTTGCGCCCGGTGACCCCACAATATCTGGAAGAGCCGCGTCGCCGATTTACCGGGCAAGTTGGCCTGCTAGCCCTGCCGCGATCGGTTCAAGAGGTCGCGATATTGGTGCGATTAGCTTTCGATTTAGGCGTCGCAGTTATCCCCTACGGTGGTGGCACAGGACTAGTGTGTGGGCAGGTTTCGCCCGACGGTCCAGCGCCGTTGCTGGTTTCTCTCGAACGGATGAACGAAATCCGAGAGATCTATCCATCTGAAAATGTCATGGTAGCCGAGGCGGGTGCGGTCTTGTCCGACGTCCAGGCCGCCGCCGACTCGGTGGATCGTATGTTTCCTTTATCTCTTGCCGCGCAGGGATCTTGTCGGATTGGAGGAAATTTGGCGACGAATGCCGGAGGGGTAAACGTTCTGCGCTACGGCAATGCGCGAGATTTGTGCCTGGGGCTAGAGGCTGTCTTACCAAACGGCGATGTCTGGAATGGTCTCAGCCGGTTACGTAAGGACAATACCGGGTATGATCTGCGCAATCTGCTGATCGGGTCAGAAGGAACATTGGGGATTATCACAGCTGCTACACTGAAGTTGTTTCCCAAGCCGGCACGGGTTGGAACAGCCATTTTTCAGGTCCCGTCTCCCCAAGCGGCGATAAGTATGCTTTCACTAGCCAGAGATTTGGTCGGCGACGGTGTCAGCACCTTTGAACTGATCCATCGGCAAGGTTTGCAATTCCTGTCCGAGGTTCTTCCGAACGTCCGGCAACCATTCGAAGCCACCCCTGAATGGAGTGTACTTATCGAATTAGGTCTTTCCGATGGTCAAAGTCCATCTGAGATGTTGGAAACTCTATACTCCAAAGCTGACGAACACGAGTTGGTGACAGATGGTGTAATTGCCCAAAACGGAACACAGCGGGAGCAATTGTGGTCTGTGCGTGAAAATATCCCCGAGGCAAACCGTCTGATCGGCTCGGTTTCAAGCCATGATATTTCCGTGCCGATTTCAGATATTCCCGAGTTTATCCGACAGGGAAACAAAACGATAATGGACTTGGGGGACTTTCGGATCAATTGTTTCGGCCACCTGGGTGATGGCAACCTGCACTACAACGTTTTTCCGGCTAAGGGTCGCGACCGAAGTGAATATGATGGCGTCCGCGAAGCAGTAAAGTTTGCAGTTCACGAGCTTGTTCACACGTTTTCCGGATCAGTCAGCGCGGAACACGGAGTAGGCCGTCTGAAAGTGCATGACCTTGAACGCTATGGCGATCCAATAAAGCTTGGGGTTATGAGAAAAATAAAAGAAGCTTTGGATCCAAAGGGAATATTGAACCCTGGGGCGGTTATCCGGGCCTGAACACGGCCCGGCAGCGCCGGGCCGTATTGCTTCAGGCTGATTTACGAAGCTGGCAGGATAACTTTGTCAATCACGTGGATTACGCCGTTTTCCGTTTCAATGTCGGCCTGAACGACTTTGGCATCGTTGACCATTACGCCGTTGTCTAGATCAATCGTGACATCGCCGCCTTGTACAGTCGCGGCGGTCATGTCGTCTGACAAGTCGCCTGACATTACTTTGCCGGGTACGACGTGGTAGGTAAGAATTGCAACAAGTTGATCCTTGTTTTCAGGCTTTAACAGGTTTTCCACTGTACCTTCGGGAAGGGCTGCGAAAGCTTCATCCGTTGGAGCGAAAACAGTAAATGGGCCTTCGCCTTTGAGAGTGTCGACAAGCTCAGCGGCTTGAACTGCGGCTACCAGTGTACCAAAGCTGCCGGCCTCAACCGCAGTGTCTACAATGTCTTTTCCATGACCGTCGGCCATGGCGGAAGTAGAAAGAACGATGGTTGCAACACTGGCTACAGCGATTTTACGAAACATGGTTTAATTTCCCTTGTTGAAAATGCCTCAGGTGGCATCGACAACAAGTACGTGGACGCGTCCAAAAGGGATCACCGACGACAATCTCAAACTGCTGTTGAAATGACGAATTCGCGCCCTAAGCTGCTGAAGGCACAATTGTCCATTCACACTAATGTGATCAGTTTCGCGCTATAGACCCTCGAATTCGCATAGCACGTGAACATCCATTCCCATGTCTTCAAGCGCTTTGCGGCCTCCGAGCTCTGGCAAATCGATAATAAATGCGCATGAAACGATTTCACCGCCCAATCGTTCGATCAGCTTGATGCCTGCGGCTGCTGTGCCACCGGTAGCCAGCAAGTCGTCCACGACAAGGATTTTCTCACCCGGCAGGATAGCGTCATCATGTATTTCGACAATCGCTTCACCGTATTCCAGCTTGTAATCTTGGCTGATCGTGGTTCCCGGCAGTTTGCCCTTTTTTCTGATAGGAACAAAACCCACGCTTAATTGATGCGCGATGGCGCCACCAAGAATGAAACCTCGTGCCTCAAGCCCGACAACTTTGTCGATGCGCTCGCCTGCATATGGGTGAAGCATTTGGTCGATGGCAATGCGGAACCCACGGGGATCGGCAAAAAGGGTAGTTACATCGCGGAACATTATTCCTTCGTGTGGGAAATCAACGATGGTCCGGATGTAATCCTTAACGGTTTTATTTCTGGACATAGGGCAACCCTTTCGCGTCAAAACACGCGGGGGTGTTTGGCCCATTCAAGTCAGTCTTGCAAGGAGAGTTTCCTGAAAATTGCCTATTTATGACGTGGCTTGATTGTGTCAGGCAGCCCATAGTACCGATACAGCGCAGCCGGTAGCCAAGATAGGTGAGGTTTGCGCCAATTGCGTTGATCTCGCAATAGAAATGCTTGTGCAGTATGAAGGTTCATTGCCAATTTCCGTTTTTTATTGTTAGGTGCCCGATAAAGACAAGTTCTATGCTATGTATATACAATGCATCGCGATATGAATCAAGATTTACGTAGGAACGAGACGCGTGGCGAAGAAAGACAGTAAACGGACGAATAAGAAGAATAGTCAGTTGGTTCTTCGTCTGGACAAAGATGAACGCGATGCGTTTGTTGAGCTATGCAAAGAATTGGATACCTCGGCCGCCCGAGAAATTCGGCGTTTTATTCGGGGTTTCATGAAAGAAAATGCCGAAGACTGATCGTTTCAGGTGGGCCGCCGTAGGATTGCTGTGGCTACACCCATACCGATCAACGTCAGTCCACCGAACCTTGTCATCCCGGTAAGTATCGCGGGACGGCGGATCACTTTTCGCAGCCGATCAGCCAATAAAGCGTAGGCCAGCGCATTCAACCCCGCCAAGCCGACAAAAGTCGCAATAAGAATTATAAACTGGGGACCAAGCGGTTCAGTGGGACGCAGGAATTGCGGAACAAAGGCTATGAAGAATGCAATTGATTTTGGGTTGAGCGCCGTGACCGCCGCCGCGTGACCGAATACGCTGCGGGCGGTTATGTCTTGACGTGTTTCGATAGGGTGTAAACCTCCGGACGGCGCGCTGCGCAGCAGCTTTAAACCCAACCACACCAGATAGGCCGCCCCGACCCACTTCAGAACCGAGAATAGGGTTGCCGATGCCAAAACCAATGCGCCTAGGCCCAGTAATGACGCTGTCATTGCAATCAAATCCCCTAGGGCCACCCCTGTCGCAGACGCAACTGCGACGCTGCGACCCTTGGACAATGCATAACTTAGCACCAAAAGCACTGTAGGACCGGGGATGAGTAAAAGGGCCGTTGAAGCGGCAACAAAGGCCAGCCAAAGATCTAATGACATGGGTCACCTGCAAATTTTGCTGTACAGAACGCCTTTTAAGTGTTCCTCGTCAAGTTCTTTGATGGCTCGGTCAAAAGACGCATCAAAGCTTCTAATGGTCCTTGTTTGAATTTTCGGCTCCACAGAAGGGCAAAAACCGAGGAAACAGTGCAGAAAGTTACGGCGTAAAAAAATACCTGCGGTGCGCTTAGGCTTCCATTCAAACGGCCAGTGGCCTCAAGAAGTCCCATTCCGAGTAAAATATGTGACATGTATAGCGTAAGGCTCTGCCGTCCTGGCGCACTTAACACTGCTCCTATACGAAGCCTATCTATTGTGGGCCAAAGCTTCAGAAGAATTCCGATCACGATGCAAGCCGTCCCCGTTCCAGCCAGAACATAAAAGGGACCGGGCGGAAGCGACTGCGCGCCTAAAACGGCAACCAAGTCCGGATCAGTGACAAGCCTTGCGGGAAAAGTGGCGAAAATTGCAGCGCCAAAGCCCCAAATGATCAACCTGTTTTGAACACCTGGCCGATGCAACTCAGTGCGGGCGATTGCCATTCCAATTAGCAGAAACGCCGCCCAAGGAAAAACAGGATGCCAGCCGTTAAAGAGCAGGTTGCGAATAAAGCCGGGAAAGCTCCACAAATCATAATAATTCAGCGTGTCCCAGTTCCAACCGCGATCATAGTCAACAACCAAATGTGCAGCGGTTGAAATGAAGATGACTCCAATCGCACCCATACACAGCGCGCGACGCTCTGCAGTCAGAAACATTGTTCCGACCATAAAATACAAAGCATAGAAATGTAATATGTCCGCTTCGAACTCGATCATGTTCAACAAACCGAGTGCGAACAAAAATGCGGCCCGTCGCATTAAAACGTGAGCAGAAATTTTTGAAAGTCCGATACCAATTCCAGCCAAAACTACGAACAATGCGGCAGCGCGCCCTTCCAGCGCGTTTATCAAAACCGAAGCCCAGTCTGTGCCCTCAGCAACTTGCGCAGCAATTCGGAAGTTCACCAGAACCATACCGCAATATGCAAGGAACCGGGCGGCGTCCAACGCTTCAAGGCGTTTCATTGATTGCCTGCCAGTGACTTTTGAACGCATTCAAAGTTAAATAACTATCTGTTTGAAATAACTATTTGAAACTTAGATGGTTAGTACTCCACACATTTCAACCAAGGTTTGACCGGATTTTCGCATCTTAGCCTGAGAACGACGTTCTAAAGATTGGATTAAGTTTTGTTCTGCGGCCTTGAATATGTGCTTGGTTGCCAAGACTTAATCCAACAAACTTATGCTCGGAGCGATCCATGTCACAGGCACAAAGCGAAAATAAGGATGTGACCCTCAGGACTTTGCGATCAATCGCAGAAAAACAGAAAGGCCTCTTAGTCCTTTTGGCTTTGTTTGTTGCGGCAATTTACGCGGCCATTGTTGGATACATGTATTTCAACCAAAGGTCTCTGCTTTTCAAACCTGACGGATTATTACCGGAACCCAGGGCTGTGGGCTTGGCTGATGTTGAAGTGATTACTTTGCCCATGTCTGACAAAACGGTTTTGACGGCTTGGGCTGCACCTCCTGCAATCGAAGGCGCGCCCACGGTTTTGTTCTTCCATGGTCAAACCGGCAATTTGGGCGATAGGGCAGACCGCATGCGCGAGATACTAAACAGCGGCTTTGGGTTGCTGGCCCCCAGTTATCGTGGCTATCCGGGTAGCGAAGGACAGCCGTCTGAATTGGCTTTGATTTCTGACGGCTTACAGTTGTTCGATGGGGTTGCCAGTGAAGGTTCAGCCATTCTGTTGCATGGTCAAAGCCTTGGTACAGCGATCGCGGCGGCAGTTGCTGAACAACGTCCGCAGGCTCAATTGCTGGTGCTTGAGGCTCCGTTCACTGCAACTGTCGACGTTGCATCGGAAAGATACCCTTGGATCCCAGTCTCTGCACTGATGAAAGATCAATTCGCGACCCGTGACTTGATCGCAAATATCACGGTCCCGACCCTGATCTTTCACGGCACTCATGACGAAACAGTTCCTATGCACCATAGCCAGACCTTGGCGGATTTGGCCGGAGAGAATGCGCAGTTTCACGTAATAACCGACGGCGCGCATAATGACCTTTGGTCCCATGGGTTGTGGAACGATGTGCAAAATGCCCTTCAAAAAAACTAGATATTTTTGGGTCAAAGAACGCGACCAGCCACCGCATCCAACTTTGCCATCAAACACGGATCACGTTTTTCAGGTGCGGTCAAAATGGCGTACTCAAGGGCGCGATCACAACCGTTGGGGCAGGGCTCCCGTTCCGGACCCAACAAAGCAGGCAGGGCTTTCACCAATGAGCGACCCTTATCAGCGTTGCTTGTTAACGTCGCGATGATGGCGCTTACATCCACTTCACCGTGATCTGGGTGCCAGCTATCGTAATCTGTCACCATAGCGATCGAAGCATAACAAAGCTCGGCTTCGCGGGCGAGTTTCGCTTCGGGCATGTTGGTCATTCCGATTACGTCACAGCCCCATTGCTCACGATACATTTTCGATTCCGCCAATGTGGAAAACTGGGGTCCTTCCATCGCAAGATAAGTGCCGCCACGGTGAATTGTGATGCCGACCGATCGCCCCGCGGTCTCGCACGCATCTGAAAGGCGTGGGCAAGTTGGATTTGCGACGCTTACATGAGCAACGCAACCCTTTCCGAAAAAGCTTTTGTCGCGGGCAAACGTGCGGTCAACAAATTGATCAACGATCACAAAATCCCCAGGCGCCAGTTCCTCACGAAACGAGCCGCATGCAGAAACCGAGATCACATCTGTTATGCCAAGTCTTTTAAGCGCATCAATATTGGCACGGTAAGGCACGCTTGTCGGCGAATGCACATGGCCACGGCCGTGACGAGGCAAGAACGCCATTTCAACGCCGTCAAGGTTGCCTGTCAAAATCTGATCCGAAGGCGTTCCCCAGGGTGATTCAACTGTGACCCACTTTGCGTTCTCCAAGCCGCCAACGTCGTAAATTCCGGATCCACCGATGACGGCAATTTTCGTTTGGGTCACTTTAACTCTCCGAATGGAACTCCTGTGGCAAGCTTTCTGCGGGCCCATAGGGGTTTTGGCAAGGGGCTTCGGCTTTGCCTTTGCAGCCATGCACCAAACGCATAGCCGAGTCCCGCGGGGCGCGGTACCTCATTCCCAGATTGACAGCTACAAGGCCACCTTCGCGCGAACAATTGAACCCACAGGATCGCCCAATGCCCCGAGCCTTGCTGCCGAGCTTTGCCAATCGCCTAGCCATTCCCGACTTGCGTTGGATGCCTGACGAAAGGCTTTCCGTCTCTCGTTTGAGGATCGAACTTCTCTCCGGCCTGACCGTGGCATTGGCTTTGGTGCCCGAAGCAGTCGCTTTTGCATTGGTCGCAGATGTTCATCCGCTTATTGCGTTGTATGCTGCGTTTATTGTTGGTTTGGTCACAGCTCTGATCGGTGGCCGCCCGGGAATGATATCAGGAGCCACAGGCGCGCTGGCCGTAGTGATGATATCGCTGGTAGCGGAATATGGCGTTCAATATCTGTTCGCGACAGTCGTCCTGATGGGAATCCTTCAGTTAATTGCGGGTGTGATGCGATTAGGTCGATTCATTCGGCTTGTACCGCACCCGGTAATGCTGGGATTTGTTAATGGCCTGGCTGTTGTCATTTTCCTCGCGCAATTGAAGCAGTTCAAAGTTCCCGGATCTATGGAAAATAATGGCCACGGTTTGAGTGGGGGGGAATGGCTGCCAGGAATTCAGATGTACACGATGCTTGGTTTGGTGGCGCTTACAATGGCGGTAATCTGGGTCATGCCTCGAATTACTCGCGTTGTACCAGCGCCTTTGGCTGGTATAGTTGTGGTCGCCGCGTTGGTCATCGGGTTTGGTTTGGATGTGCCGCGTGTTGGCGATTTGGCCTCGATCGAGGGTAGCTTGCCATCCTTTGACTATCCGAAAGTGCCCCTGACGTTGGAGACTTTGGGGATCATTCTGCCTTACGCAGTGATTCTGGCAACTATCGGTTTGATCGAGTCCTTGCTGACTTTGAACCTTGTTGGCGAAATCACTGGTAAACGCGGCGGCGCATCTCAGGAATGTGTCGCGCAGGGTTCAGCAAATGTGTTGACTGGTTTCTTAGGCGGTATGGGTGGCTGTGCGATGATCGGTCAGTCCATGATAAATGTAAAATCAGGCGGTCGGACTAGAGTGGCAGGTATCGCTGCAGCGTTGTTCTTGCTGGCTTTCATCCTTTATGCTGCGCCCTTGATAGAACAGATCCCATTGGCCGCTTTGATAGGCGTGATGTTTATGGTGGTGATCGGAACTTTCGCGTGGAATTCGTTCAAAATCATGCGACGAGTGCCGCGTATGGATGCTTTTGTCATTGTTCTGGTGACCATAGTGACCGTTATGGAGGACCTTGCAGTCGCTGTCGTTGTCGGTGTGATTGTTTCCGCCCTGGCCTACGCATGGAACAACGCAAAACGAATCCACGCACAAACGCGGGAGTCTGTTACTGAAGAAGGTGCCAAGGTTTACGAAATCAAAGGCCCGCTGTTTTTTGGTTCTTCCGAAGGATTTATCGAATTGTTCGATGTTTCCAATGACCCAAGCACCGTTATCATCGACTTCGCCGAAAGCCGGGTTGTGGATCAGTCGGCCTTGCAAGCCATTGAAAACGTTGCGGCGAAATACGAAACCGCGGGTAAACGCGTGATGCTTAGACATCTAAGCCGTGACTGCCACAAGCTTTTGAACAAGGCGGGGCATCTTATGATCGACAGCGACGACGATCCGGATTACGGCCTTGCCGTAGATTACTCGGTCCGAACCGGTATTCTAGGAGGTCATTAAAGCATTGTCGCAGTGTGCTTTGCTTTCTTAGAAAATTGATATCAGACCATAATCGAGGTGTTTAACTCTCTGGACAAGAACAACTCCGAAGGGGGGCGGACCCTGGAAACGAAAGTTTTGCTTCGCTCAATCGTCCGGACGGCTGAGCGAAAACAAGTCTTTAACGACGGAATAGTCCCGATATCCCAACCGCGCGAGGGGTCGAAACGAAGTCACATCGAACTTCCCGTCGACGATGTGGTCGTCGTGAAGGTGAACTCCTGTGACTCCTCCAAACACCACGCGATTTGCCTCTCCTGGAAGTGTCACGATTTGCGTGAGTTTGCACTCCAGAGCGGCTGGCGCGCCGTCGATGCGCGCGCACGGTATCGTTTCGCATTCGACCGGGTTTAAACCAGCATGTTCAAATTCATCTATGTGTTTTGGAAGGCTTGCAGAACTGGCATTCATTGCGTCACGATGCATGTGGCCAACGATGTTTACACAGAACACCCCTGTCGCTTCGATATTGGCCAAACTGTCCTTAGTTCCGTTTTGATCGCTTTTGGTTCCCGTCGAAGCAAACATCACCTGCGGAGGTGTATAAGCCACGCCATTGAAGAATGAATATGGCGCCAAATTGTTGATGCCATTTGCGTCGCGGGTCGATATCCAGCCAATCGGACGCGGCGTGATAATCGCGTTGAATGGATTGTGCGGCAATCCGTGGCCATCTTCGGGTCGGTAGAACATCTGAACTCCAAGCGTTTGCTCAAGCCGTAGCGAAGTGTTAGGGCGAATTCCAGAAGGGAAAAGAGGGCCGGGTTGCAGCAGTTCGAAATCAGGTCGGAAAAACCGGACGATTGGTGGGAGGTTGAGGCCCTGTACGACCTGTGCTTTGCACCGGGGCGCGAAGCACTGTCGTCATATCGTTTGCGCGATGATGTGTCGCCAGTTGCCGGGTTGTCGTTGATCGCGCGTGACAGTTCGGGCGTTATGGCTGGCGCGATCCGATTTTGGCCCGTTCATGTTGGCAACTATGACGCGCTTTTGCTTGGGCCAGTTGCTGTTCACCCAACACATCAGGGCGAAGGACTAGGCGGTTTTTTAATTCATGAAGGCGTCAGCGCCGGCCACAATAAAGGCTGGGAACGCGTCATGTTGGTTGGCGACGAACCCTATTACAAGCGTTTTGGTTTCCGCCGTTTGACGGGAGTGGAAATGCCACCGCCGACCAACCCAGAACGGGTTTTGGGGTTGGGTCTTTTACCGGAAGCCTGGCGGGGTGTCGCGGGGCAAGTATCCCGTTGGACACGCTGATTCATTGAAAATCGTCGTTAAAATGCCAATCTTTGAGACATAGGAGGGCATGAATGAGCGATGTGGTTCTAATTGAAAAGGTTGATACCGAGGCTGAGCTTGACCGGTTGGCACGACACTACAAGTCTGCCGGAGGTGCAGGGGTAAAGTTGCTGAATCGACTTGGAGGTACGGCCGAATCGTTGTTGGATCAGTTGCCTGAGCCTGTAAGGGAAGGCCTGACAGAGGCGACAGAGCAGGCACTTTGGATAGCCATGCGTGCTGCTCAGGGCTCACGGAGGGCTGTCGCAGACCAAAGCCCATGGGTGAATACAGCTGTGGCAACCGCCATGGGAGCTGCCGGTGGTATTGGAGGAGTGACCTCGGCGTTGGTGGAACTTCCGGCAACTACGGCGATGTTGTTGCGATCAATTCAAGGTGCCGCAGTCCGCGAAGGCTTTGATCCAGAGGAAGAAAATGTAAAGTTCGACTCAATTCGCGTTCTGTCTGCTGCGGGTCCGTTGAGTGAGGATGATGGGGCGGATTTGGATTTCCTTTCTGCTCGCCTGACACTGGCGGGCCCCACAATGCAACGCATGATCGCTGCAATCGCACCGCGTTTTTCCGTTGTCTTGGGTCAGAAGCTGGCGGCCCAATCGGTGCCAGTTCTGGGGGCGTTGGCAGGAGGCGGTACCAATTTTATTTACACACGTTATTACCAACAGATCGCGCAGGTCCATTTCGGTCTACGCAGACTGGCTATAGACGCCGACATACCCCACGACGAACTCGTGCGTAAATTGTCGCACCGCATGGTGAATTGAAGCTGCCTCAATCGCTCTCATTTGGCACTATTCCCTTTATGTGGTAGAATGGGTTTCGAACAGTACAAGATAGGCCGTTTAACAAGGTTTTTGTTTTGAGACAGGCCGCATCCGTTGATGGATATTGAACGAACGATACAAGCAAGTGCAAAGGTCGCTAACCTTCCGGTTTTCGAGCAATCTGCAGCATTGTGTTATCGGTTTGCAAAAGGGAAGCCGGAAATCCTGTTGATCACGACACGCAGGTCGGGGAAATGGATTATACCAAAAGGATGGCCAACCAAAGGTTTGACAAGCGGCCAATCTGCTGCGCTTGAGGCTTGGGAGGAGGCTGGCGTTTCTGGAATGTGCGCCAATGCACCGCTCGGCCAGTTTAGTTATGTCAAGACACGCTCTGGGGTGGGGCCAGCGCAGTTTGTTGTTGATGTTTTTCCTCTGCATGTGCGTAGGCTCTCGGCAAAATATCCAGAAAATGACGTACGTAGACGCAAGTGGTATTCGCCCAAAAAAGCATCGCACCGTGTAATTTTACCCGGACTGGCGGTGTTGCTTCAGGGATTTGCGCCTAAACTTAACTGAACGACTACCGGAAAGACTTGATCTTGCTCATCGGCTCAGTATCTATTCGCCAACCAAGGGTTTGGACCGAATTATGATTCAATACGCACTTAAATGTAACTCTGGACACAGCTTTGACAGTTGGTTTCAGTCTGCAGAGGCCTTTGACAAGCTTGCCTCTGCAGGAATGGTGAGTTGTGTCGTTTGCGGTAGCACGCGGGTTGAAAAGGCGATTATGACTCCTCGGGTAAGACCGGCACGGCAGGCTGTTCAGGTTGCTGACAAAACTGATGTGAATTCGGTCGATGAGGCAACGGTTAAACCTGACGTCGAAAGTGCCTTGACCGAGTTGCGTCGGAAGGTCGAGGAAAACTCGGATTACGTCGGCAAAGCGTTTGCCAGTGAAGCGCGCAAAATGCACCTGGGCGATGCGCCTGAGCGTGCAATATACGGTGAAGCAAAACCGGAAGAGGCAAAGGCGTTGATCGAAGATGGCGTCCCTATAGCGCCTTTACCTTTCGTTCCGACTAGAAAAACCAACTAGTTCATGCATGTCGTCATAACTGGGGCTAACCGCGGGATCGGTAAAGCTTTGGCAGACGTCCTAAGAAAGCAGGATCATCAAATTACAGGTACGGCTAGGGACGGCAGCGCGGAAGTCACGTTGGATGTAACCGACGCAGTGCAACATGTTGCAATGGCCGAGAAACTTGAAAGCCGACCGGTTGATCTGCTGATTTGTAACGCTGGGGTATATTTGGACAAGGGGCAAAAGGCTGATGGCTACCCTTCTGAGATGTGGGCCCAAAGTTTCGCGACAAATGTAACCGGTGTTTTTTTGACTATTCAGGCATTGCTGCCCAACTTGAAAAAAGCTCGTGGAAAAGTGGCGATACTGTCGTCTCAAATGGCGTCGCACACGCGAGCTCCAGGCGGCAGTTATATTTATCGCGCCTCAAAGGCCGCAGTCTTAAACTTAGGCCGGAATTTGGCTACGGATTTGCGACCGGATGGTGTTGCGGTTGGGATTTATCACCCAGGTTGGGTTCAAACTGACATGGGGGGTCGCGCTGCTGATGTTTCAGTCAATCAGGCTGCAAACGGCTTGATGGAACGATTTAACGAGTTATCCCTCGAAAATTCGGGGTGTTTTGAGACCTGGGAAGGTCACAAGCATCCTTATTGAGAATTCAGCGCAGCCTTTGGAATTTCGTATACTTCACCTGGTTCGATGAAAATAACCATAATATCGCCAAGTGTCTCATAAGACAGTTTTGACGTCGAACTGCTTGAATCCGGTATGCCGTTAGTAAAATAGATATTGCGAACTTCACCGGTTGGCAAAAGCACTGCCAGTGTGGCCGTCCCGTCATCACGGCGACGCAACTCAGCATTGCAGCTCTGCAAGGATGCTCCTGCTGTCGCAGCACATGGGACAGTGCCCAAAGCGTTCTTTCCATCTGTTCCGGACTGAGTCGCAACCTGCGCGATGACAGGAGATGAGAGCAGTGAAAAAGCCAAGGCAAAACGCAGCATAGAAATCCTCATGATCTAAGCGGTCGTTTCTACGCTGACACCGCCCGTCCGTCTTGTAAAGGTGCGCTATCATTACAACAAAGCCTACTTGCCCTTGCTGCCCCCCTCGCATAATAGGCACGGGAACTGAATTCAAAGGCGCGGAGACACCAGCCCCCATGCCCGTACTCGTTATGAAATTCGGCGGCACTTCGGTTGCCAATCTTGACCGGATCCGCCGCGCGGCAAAGCGCGTTGGCGTAGAGGTGTCCAAGGGATACGACGTTATCGTCATCGTCTCAGCAATGTCGGGAAAGACTAATGAGCTGGTGGGATGGGTCGACGAAACATCACCGCTGTACGATGCCCGGGAATATGACGCGGTTGTATCATCTGGGGAGAATGTCACCGCCGGCCTGATGGCCCTTACATTACAAGAAATGGATGTACCCGCACGCAGCTGGCAAGGCTGGCAGGTTCCGCTGCTGACGAATAGTGCGCACAGCCAGGCTCGGATCGAGGAAATACCGACCGACAACATAACGCAAAAGTTTGGTGAAGGTATGAAAGTCGCGGTGGTGGCTGGCTTTCAAGGTCTCAGTCCCGAAGGTCGGATAACCACGCTGGGTCGCGGAGGTTCTGACACCACAGCTGTTGCCTTTGCCGCAGCGTTCGACGCAGAACGATGTGACATCTATACCGATGTAGACGGCGTCTACACGACCGATCCGCGCATTTGCGAAAAGGCTCGTAAGCTTGACAAGATAGCATTTGAGGAAATGCTTGAACTGGCATCCTTGGGTGCCAAAGTTCTGCAGACCCGTTCGGTAGAATTGGCAATGCGTAACAAAGTAAAACTGCGCGTTCTTTCGAGCTTTGAAGAACAATCCGACGAGGCCGGTACTTTGGTCTGCGACGAGGAGGATATCATGGAATCCAATGTTGTGGCCGGTGTGGCCTATTCCCGCGACGAAGCCAAAATGACGGTCGTTTCAGTTGCCGACCGTCCCGGCATCGCGTCGATCATATTCTCTGCGCTTAGTGATGAGGGCATCAATGTCGACATGATCGTCCAGAACATCTCGGATGAAGGGCGTACGGACATGACTTTCTCCTGTCCTACCGATCAAGTGGCGCGAGCGGAAAAAGCGCTTCTTGCGATCAAGGAAAAAGGTGAACTGAACTACGCCGAGCTGGTCGCAGATACCGATGTTTGCAAGGTCTCGGTGGTAGGTATCGGTATGCGGTCGCAATCTGGT
This sequence comes from Ruegeria sp. BHSA163, assembly GCF_059613365.1. NCBI lineage: Bacteria > Pseudomonadati > Pseudomonadota > Alphaproteobacteria > Rhodobacterales > Roseobacteraceae > Ruegeria > Ruegeria sp. BHSA163. The sequence goes on along the minus strand of NZ_JBXWSJ010000001.1, from coordinate 50,779 downwards.
GTGGCGGCGAAAATGTTCAAGGTGCTCTCGGATGAAGGGATCAATATCAAGGTCATCACAACCTCTGAGATCAAAATTTCCGTTCTAATCGACAGGAAATACATGGAACTTGCGGTTCAGGCACTGCATGATGCCTTTGAACTGGACAAGGCGGCCTGAGTATTTCGACCTGCGGGTGCGCCTGATACCATAGAGCAAAGAGCGATGGCGGACGGCACCGAAACTGAGTCCCGCAAGCTGCTGAGACGGCTGCGTGAAGAGATGGCAAGCGAAGCCGCCGGTCAGGAACGCCTTGACCGGATTACGCACCTAATTGCAGATAGCATTCGTAGCGAAGTGTGCTCGATTTATTTGTTTCGAGATCAAGACACGCTTGAGCTTTGCGCTACCGAAGGCTTGTCGCCTGAGGCGGTCCACAAAACACGCATGCGGATGGGCGAAGGCTTGGTTGGTCGCGTTGCCAAAAGCGGGAAGGTTGTAAACACAGCCAATGCGCCTTCGGCCAAGGGGTTCCGCTATATGCCGGAAACGGGCGAAGAGCGGTTCTCGTCGTTTCTTGGTGTTCCGGTGCAGCGTTTGGGGGAAACTCTGGGTGTGCTGGTCGTTCAGTCGCGTGAAGCACGGGAATTTACAGCTGACGAAGTGTATGCTCTGGAAGTGGTCGCAATGGTTCTGGCCGAGATGGCTGAACTGGGCGCATTTGTCGGAGAAGGCGCGGCGCTTTCCCCTTTGCACCAACAATCGGTGCAACTCAGTGGCGGACCTGCTCAGGAGGGCTCGGCTGAGGGTCATGTGTGGCTCCACGAACCGCGCGTTGTAGTTACGAATCCAATCGCCGAAGATCCGCATAGAGAACGTGAGCGACTGAGCGATGCCGTTGAGGAATTGCGTGTGGGCGTCGATAAGATGCTGGAAATCTCGCAGGGCGGTGACAAAGAGCAGCTGCAGGTGCTCGAAGCCTATCGCATGTTCGCTAATTCCAAAGGCTGGATGCGCCGGATGGAAGAGGATATTGCGCTTGGCCTAAGCGCCGAGGCGGCGGTCGAGAAGGAACAATCTCAGGCTCGTGCCCGCATGGGGCAGGTCACAGATCCGTACTTAAGGGAACGGTTGGCAGATCTGGATGATCTCTCGAACCGGTTGCTGAGAATTCTGACAGGGCAGGGCGGGACCAATGGCAAGGATCTTCCTCCCGATCCGATCCTGATTGCCCGCAATATCGGGCCCGGCGACCTTCTGGAGTATGGTCGGTCCTTGAAGGGGATTGTGCTGGAAGAAGGATCGGTTGGTAGCCATGCAACGATTGTTGCCCGGGCGCTGGCGATACCGTTGGTTGTTCATGTGGGGCGGATAACAACTGAAGCTTTGAACGGAGACCATATTCTGGTCGACGGCGATAACGGGGTTGTTCATCTGCGGCCGGAAGACACTGTTGTCACAGCCTTCCGGGACAAGGTCGCAATGCACGCAAAGGCGCAGGAACGCTATGCGTCGATCCGTGAAACGCCCACAGTAACTCAGGATGGTGCGCGCATTAGCCTTGTTATGAATGCGGGTTTGATGGCCGATTTGCCGTCGCTTGGGACGTCGGGCGCTGAAGGTGTTGGGCTTTTCCGGACCGAGTTGCAATTCCTGGTACGGAATCAAATGCCGAAACGATCCGAACTTGTAATGCAATATCAGAGAGTTCTGGATGCAGCTGGCGATAAACGAGTCGTTTTCCGTACTTTGGATATCGGGTCAGACAAGGTTCTGCCGTACATGAAGCATGTGGACGAACCGAATCCCGCGCTGGGCTGGCGTGCGATCCGTGTCGGATTGGACAAGCGCGGCGTGATGCGGATGCAATTGCAGGCCCTGTTGCGGGCAGCAAATGGTCGTCCATTGACAATCATGTTCCCGTTTGTTGCACAGGCCGATGAATTTCGCGAAGCGCGTTGGGAGGTCAATAAAACTATCGAGCGTGAGAAAAAATTGGGCCACGTGCTACCCGAAAAGCTGGAAGTCGGGGCAATGCTCGAGACACCTTCGCTTGGCTTTGCGCCACAGAAGTTTTTTGAAGAGGTGGACTTTATTTCAATCGGTGGAAACGACCTGAAACAGTTCTTCTTTGCAGCAGACCGCGAGAATGAGTTGGTGCGCCGTCGGTATGATACTCTGAATGTCAGTTTCCTCAGTTTCATCGAGCGTATTGTTGAACGGTGTGAAATTTCGAAAACACCTCTCAGTTTCTGTGGTGAAGATGCAGGCCGCCCGGTAGAGGCGTTGTGCCTTGCGGCTATGGGAATGCGCACTCTGTCCATGCGTCCGGCGTCGATTGGCCCGGTCAAAAGTCTGTTGCTGCGCTCAAATCTGCAGGATGTGCGCAAGATCATCGCTGATTCCCGCCACAGAGGTGAACAGTCCGTCCGCCCGGCTGTAATGGACTGGCTGCGCCATCAGGTCTAAGCTTGAAAATCGTGCATTTTCCCGATTTCCAGCTTGCTTTTTGCGTGCCACCTTTCTATTCATTCGGTGAATGTTAGCGATAACAATTGGCGGTGTAGATGCTATAATGCACTCCATCCGGTTCATGCTTACGTAATATGTCGCGTTAAGCTGAATACACGAACTCGAAGAGGAGCCTGAAATGGTTTCACGCGTAATTCCAGTGGATCCGTTTGACCTGGTATTATTCGGCGCGACAGGTGATTTGGCGCAACGCAAAATCTTGCCGGGGCTTTACCATCGTTTCGAAGTCGGCCAGATGCCTGAGGACGCTCGAATAATCGGATCTGCGCGTTCCGATATGGACAGCGATGGTTTCCGGGAATTGGTGCGGAGGTCTATGCAAGATTTCGCCCCTGAATTCAAAAAAGAAACTTTGGATCAGTTTTTGAACCGCGTGGAATATGTTCCGGTAGACGCATTAGGTGAAGCTGGCTGGGCGGAGCTGACCAAAACCTTGCGTCCGAAAGTCGTGCGTGCATTTTACCTTTCAGTCGGGCCCAGCTTATTTTCGGGCATCGCCCAAAGTCTGAACGACCATGGCCTGGCCACTAAGGACAGCCGCATTGTGGTTGAAAAACCCTTTGGCCACGATCTGGCATCAGCTCAAGCGTTGAATCTGGGGCTGCGCGCTTGTTTCGAAGAACATCAGATTTATCGCATTGACCACTATCTGGGTAAGGAAACCGTCCAGAACCTAATGGCTTTACGTTTTGCAAACTCTCTGTTCGAGCCGCTTTGGAACGCGACCCACATAGACCATGTTCAAATCACAGTGGCAGAAACGGTCGGTGTCGAGGGGCGTGGGGCTTACTATGATCAGTCCGGTGCCATGCGTGACATGATTCAGAACCATTTAGTTCAGCTGCTCTGCCTTACCGCGATGGAACCTCCCTCTAAGTTTGCACCTAACTCCGTGCGCGATGAAAAGGTCAAAGTTATTGAGGCGCTGGAACCCGTCGCGCAAGCCGATATCGCACGCGGTCAGTACCGCGCGGAAAAAGGTGAAGGCGGCTATGTCGATCACGTCGGCAATCCGTCCAGCCGTACCGAGAGCTTCATTGCGCTCAAAGTGCATGTTGGTAACTGGCGCTGGGCCGGGGTTCCTTTCTATTTAAGAACTGGCAAGCGATTGCGTGCTCGTGAGTCTGAGATTGCCGTGTTCTTTCGCGACCCGCCACATACGATTTTCCCGAATGTTGGTCCCTTGCAGGGCAACGTGCTTGTGATCCGCTTGCAACCAGACGAGGGCATCACCTTGCGCACTACAATCAAAGACCCCGGACCGGGAGGTTTCCGCCTTTCTGACGTAGCTCTGGACATGAGTTTCGCTGACGCACTGGGTGACGAGGCCCGGGCGCCTGACGCCTATGAGAGGTTGGTGATGGACGTGATCCGCGGTGACCAGACATTGTTCATGCGTGGGGACGAGGCTGAGGCTGCATGGGCCTGGGTGGACCCGATCATTCGTGGGTGGGAAGAACGCGGCGATCGGCCTTCGCGTTATGATCAGGGAAGTTCCGGGCCAGAAGAGGCGTTGATGCTAATGCATCGGGACGGACGCCGCTGGCGTCAAATCGGAGGTTAGGAATGGTTCATTCAGTCATTGCCGATGTAACCCAACGGATCATCGATCGCAGCGCGCCATTGCGTGGTCCGCACCTGGAACGGATGGAGCAAGCGAAGTCCAAGGGCCCCGCCCGAGGACATTTGTCCTGCAGCGGTCAAGCCCACGCTTACGCCGGGGCCGGCGAAGATCAACAAGCCATGGCAACGAGCACCGCGGGCAATCTGGGCATTGTAACCGCCTACAATGACATGCTTTCTGCGCATCAACCGTTCGAACGTTATCCTGAACTTATTCGCCAGGCTATCCGTGTTGCTGGTGGTACAGCGCAGGTGGCCGGTGGTGTCCCGGCGATGTGTGATGGCGTCACACAGGGCGAGGCAGGGATGGAATTATCCCTTTTTTCCCGCGATGTGATTGCTTTGGCGACAGGAGTTGCGCTCAGCCACAACACCTATGACGCTGCCGTTTTTCTGGGGGTGTGTGACAAGATTGTACCGGGACTGGTGATCGGTGCGCAGGCATTTGGCCATCTTCCTGCTGTATTTTTGCCCGCGGGTCCAATGACCAGCGGCTTACCGAATGATGAAAAAGCCAAGGTTCGCCAGAAATTCGCTGCAGGCGAAGTTGGCCGCGAGGAACTCATGAAGGCCGAAATGGCCGCCTATCACGGACCGGGTACTTGCACCTTCTACGGAACCGCCAACACCAACCAAATGCTTATGGAGTTCATGGGTCTGCACCTGCCAGGCTCGAGCTTTGTTAATCCTAACACACCCTTGCGTGACGCGTTGACCGAGGAAGGCGCCAGGCGTGCATTGTCTCTCAGCGCGCTGGGCAATCATTACACGCCTGTCTGTCAGATTCTCGATGAACGCGCTTTTGTGAACGGGATTGTTGGCTTAATGGCCACCGGAGGGTCAACGAACCTGCTTATCCACTTGATTGCGATGGCGCGGGCAGGGGGTATCGTTCTGGATTGGCATGATTTTTCTGAAATTTCTGCCGTTGTACCATTGGTCGCGCGTGTTTATCCAAACGGGTTGGCCGATGTGAATCATTTCCACGCGGCAGGAGGTTTGGGTTTCGCGATCGGCACCTTATTGGATGATGGCCTGTTGCACCCTGACACACTTACCGTGGCGGGGCAGGGTCTGCATCGTTATACGCAAGAACCCAAGCTGATCGACGGAGAGCTTGCTTGGCAAGACGGCGCGGGCCACAGTTTGAACGAAAAGATCGTCCGCCCGGCATCGGACCCGTTTCAACCCACCGGTGGTCTGTCACGCTTGACCGGCAATCTCGGCACCGGTGTTATGAAAGTCTCGGCTGTTGCCCCTGAACATCAAGTTGTTGAGGCGCCCGTGCGTGTGTTTCATGATCAGGACGATGTCAAAGCCGCATTCAAAGCCGGAGAATTCACCGATGACGTCATTGTCGTTGTTCGCTTTCAGGGGCCAAAGGCAAATGGAATGCCCGAGCTGCACTCGTTAACGCCAATCCTTTCGATACTGCAGGGGCGTGGACAAAAGGTGGCTCTGGTCACCGATGGCCGCATGTCGGGGGCGTCCGGAAAGGTTCCAGCAGCGATCCATGTCTGCCCCGAAGCGCTGGATGGCGGAGCTATAGCTCGCCTATGCGACGGTGATGTTCTGCGCGTGGATGCCGTTAAGGGAGAGCTGGAGATTTTGACGCCCGGTGTTCTCGACCGCGCTTCGGCGACGGCTGACTTGTCGGCCAATCAACTCGGGGTGGGTCGAGACCTTTTTGGAGCATTCCGTAACGCCGTCGGTTCTGCCGACGCTGGTGCCAGTATTTTTGGAGCCTGACAAATGACATCAAAGACAGATCGCACCCGCGAAATTTGCTCGCTTGCCCCGATCGTCCCGGTTTTGGTTGTCGAGGATGCTGCACAGGCCAGTCCGCTGGCCGAAGCATTGGTCGCTGGCGGGTTGCCGGCCCTTGAGGTTACTTTGCGCACCCCCGCAGCACTGGATGTAATCCGTGCGATGGCCCAAGTGCCAGGCGGTGTGGTAGGCGCCGGGACCCTGATTACCCCCGAAGATGTATGCAACGCTAAAGAGGCAGGGGCTCAGTTCGGTGTTTCGCCCGGCGCTACGGACGCGTTAATCGCTGCGTGTGAGGCAGAAGGCCTGCCGCTGTTGCCCGGCGCAGCCACGTGCAGCGAGGCGATGCATCTTTTGGAGCAGGGATACGACATGCTTAAGTTTTTCCCGGCTGAAGCCTCCGGAGGGGTGCCCGCGCTGAAAGCCATCGGCGCGCCGTTACCACAAATTAGCTTTTGTCCCACCGGCGGCGTTTCCACTGCGAACGCAAAGGATTATTTATCCCTCCCCAATGTGGTTTGTGCCGGCGGTAGCTGGGTGGCGCCCAAACAGATGGTTATTGACGGCGATTGGTTTGGAATTGAGGCGCTTGCCCAAGAGGCATCAAAGCTGATGGATTGACGCCGCTGGAACCTTCGTTAGGGTTAGCGTCAATTCAAACAGGTTGATCCCATGAAAAATCCCATCTCTCTCGCGCAGGGACGCGAGTATTTGGCCATTCCCGGCCCCTCAGTCATGCCTGACGTTGTTTTGCAGGCCATGCACCGCGCGTCGCCTAACATTTATGAAGGCGAACTGATCGACATGATGCCTGATCTGACCCGTGATCTTTGCGGCGTTGCGCGCACTGACCACCAAGTCGCGATCTATATTGCCAACGGTCACGGTACTTGGGAGGCAGCGCTTTCCAATGTTATAGCTCCGGGCGACATTGTACTGGCCCCGGCATCGGGATTGTTTGCTCACGGATGGGCCGAAATGGCGGCGGGAATTGGGGCGCAAGTCAAACTCATCGACTTTGGCACGTCGTCACCTTGGGATTTTGACCAGATTGCAGAAACACTGCGTGAGGATTCTGCGCATGATATCAAGGCTGTATTGGCGGTGCATGTGGACACTTCCAGCTCGATCCGAAACGACATTCCCGCGTTGCGCGATTTATTGGACGAGTTGGATCACCCTGCCTTGTTGATGGCAGATTGCATAGCGTCATTATGCTGCGATCGGTTTGAAATGGATGCCTGGGGCGTCGACGTGATGGTGACGGCATGTCAGAAGGGGTTGATGACACCTGCCGGGGTTGGTTTTGTTTTTTTCAACGACAAAGCGCAGGCTAGACGCGCACAGATGCCCCGTGTTTCGAAATACTGGGACTGGCAACCGCGCTCAAACCCTGATCAGTTTTACCAGTTTTTTAATGGAACGGCGCCGACGCAACACCTGTACGGTTTGCGTGCCGCTTTGGACTTGATACACGGCGAAGGGATAGAACACATTTGGGCTCGTCACCGGCAATTGGCAAAGGCTGTTTGGGTTGCGTGTGAACGTTGGTCCGAGGGTGGCGCACTTCAAATTAATGTTGATGAGCCGACGCATCGCAGCCACGCGGTAACTGCATTGCGCCTGACCGAAGGGCGAGGCACGGCATTGCGAAACTATTGCAAGGATCAATTAGGCCTGACCCTTGGCATTGGCCTTGGCATGGAGGACAAGGAGTCTTGCTTTCGTCTTGGACACATGGGTCATGTTAACGGTCAAATGATCCTGGCGATGCTTGCAAGTATCGAGACGGGCATGGCCGCGCTGGACATACCAAGAGGTTCGGGAGCTGTCGAAGCTGCTGCCTTGGTATTAGCGAAACAGAGTTAACGAGCGTTCGGGAAGTCGGCTGTGATCTAGTTTGGTCTGTTTCAAGTGTTCAGACCCGACGCTGCGGCAAGCGCCAGAGGCAAAGCTTTGGCAAATGCATCCATGTCCGACTGTTCACCGCAACTAACACGGATACAGCGGTTTTGTGGCGAGGCGAAAGGCATTCGGACGAAGATTTCCTGTTTCACAAGCTCATCCAGAACTGTCTTGGCAAAGGCGCCATCACGCCCGCAATCGATGGCCACAAAATTTGTGGCCGAAGGCAACGGCTTCAGACCGTTGGAACGGGCTATTTTGTCTATCTGATCTCGCGCTCTTGCGATGTGACCTTGCACTTCAGTCAGCCAAATTTGGTCCCGCAATGCCGCCAACGCACCCACCTGAGCGACTCGGTTCATTCCAAAATGATTTCGAACTTTGTTGAAGGCTTCGATCAACTCCGGTGCGCCGATAGCATATCCAACCCGTGCGCCAGCCATGCCGTAGACCTTTGAAAAAGTACGCAACCGTATAACACGCGTATCGTCTTTTGCGATCTTTGCGGCAGTGCCCGGCGGCGCGCATTCTACATAGGCCTCATCCAATACCAACAGACAGCCGTCGGGTAACGCGTCCAATGCGGTCATGACGTCCGAACCGGAATGCCAGCTTCCCATAGGGTTGTCGGGGTTTGCCAGGTAAACCAGCTTGGCATCCACCTCTGACGCTTTGGCAAACAACTTGTTCGGGTCTTCGCGGTCATCTGAATAAGGCACTTTGTGGATGTCGCCACCGTACCCGGCAACGTGGTAGTTGAATGTCGGATAAGCACCGTCAGATGTAACAACCGTATCACCGGGAGCAATCATCAACCGCACCAGATAGCCCAGCAATCCATCGATGCCTTCACCCACAACGATGTTTTCGGGTTCCACCTCGTGAAACTCGGCCAGCGCATGGCGCAAATCATGATTTTCTGGATCGCCGTACATCCAAATATCGGCAGTTGCCTGCTGCATCGCTTGAACCGCCCGAGGCGAAGGGCCAAAAACGCTTTCGTTTGCGCCCAACCGCGCCACAAACGGGGCGCCTCGTCGACGTTCTTGTGCCTCTGGGCCAACGAATGGCACGGTTGCTGGAAGGGATTCGGCAAGAGATGTATAACGCGGATTGTTCATGCAGGCAGATAAACGCAAGGTAGCTTTCCCGGCAACCTTGCATGCTGCATTGACGAGCTACAATCTGTAAGCAACTTAGAAGGAGGGCCGTATGTGCGGATTGTATTCGGCTTATTGATAATCGGAGTAATGTATTTGTTCCTCTGGCCGGTTCCGGTGGCTCCCATCGCCTATGAATTTCCAGATCCACCCGGCTTTTCAGGTGATTATGCAGAAAACGCAGCATTGGATAAATTGGAACTGGTCAACTTGCCGCCAGGCGAAGTCGGCCCCGAAGATATAGCGGTTCTGCCGGACGGCGCTGTCTATACCACCAGCCTTTCAGGGAACTTGTATCGGATTGACGGTAACTCTTTGGTAGAAATTGACAATCTGGGTGGGCGTCCCCTTGGTCTTCATGCTGGACCAGATGGAGCACTTTACATAGCTGACAGTTTTCGCGGTGTGATGCGATGGGACGGACCGGGCACATTGCGAAATGTCGTCTCCGAAATTGATGGGAACCCAGTAATATACGCAAACCAGTTGGCGGCGGCCAAGGATGGCACCATCTACTTTTCGAACTCATCTGACCGGTTCGACCCGGAAACCATGGGCGGCACGAAACCAACGTCAGTCCTGACGATATGGGAGCAATCCGAAAGCGGCTACGTAGCACGCCATGATCCCGGCGGGACCACTGTAAAAATTGCAGAAGGTTTCGTTTACACTAACGGCGTCGCCCTTTCCCCGGAAGAAGATTTCCTGTTGATTGCCGAAACGGGGAGAGCCCGGCTCCATAAACACTGGCTGAAAGGGCCCAAAGAGGGGACAACCGAGGTTTTGCTGGATAACCTTCCCGGCTATCCTGACAACATCGAGGCGCAGGGCGATGGTACCTATTGGATGGCCTTTGCCAGCCCCCGAGTACCGTCCGAGGTTCTGATGCCATATCCATTTTTGCGCAAAGTGGTTTGGAGATTGGGTCCAATGGTTCGACCCGCACCAATTCATCGCGGTATGTTGGTGCACTTTGACGGCGATGGTAAAATATTGCGAACCCTGCAGGACCCTGATGGACGGTTGGGTATCACCACAGGTGGCAAAATCGTTGGCGATCAGTTCTATGTCATGACACTGGACTCTCCTTGGTTCGGCCGGATGCCAGTATCGCAGATGCCCTGACGTCGCAGTGGAATCGCGCCGAACTTTCAGGGCAAGGTGCAAGAAATACGGTTTAGGAGTTTCTGATGGCGCGCGTTTCTGTTGAATACAAAGATCACATCGCGGTTGTAACGCTGACCCGCGGCGACAAGATGAATGCGCTGGATGATGCGATGATAAAAGCGATCTTGTCTGCAGGGCAGGAGGTTGCGGCCTCAGAGGCCCGAGCCGTTGTTTTGTCAGGTGAGGGCAAAAGCTTCTGCGCGGGGCTGGATATGGCCAGTTTCGCAGGCATGGCGCATACCGATCCCACCGAATGGCTGATGACGCGCAGTCATGGTGACACCAATGAGATGCAGGAACTTGCTATGGTTTGGCGCCGCGTACCTGTGCCGGTAATTTGTGCCATAAAGGGCGTGGCCTATGGCGGTGGGTTGCAGATCGCGCTTGGTGCAGATGTACGAATTGCCCACCCCGACGCCAAGTTGGCCTTGATGGAAATGAAATGGGGCATCATCCCTGATATGGGCGGCATGGTGTTGTTGCCCCAGCTTGTTCGATCTGACGTTTTACGACTGCTCACCTATACTGCGCGCCCAATAGGAGCGTCGCAGGCGGCAGAATGGGGGCTGATCACCAAGCTGTCAGATGATCCCATGACCGAAGCGCTTGCGTTGGCCGAAGACATTGCAGGTAAGAGCCCTTCTGCTATTCGGGCGGCTAAACGTTTAGTCGAGATTGCAGAAAGCAAATCCCGAGCTGAAGTTTTACTGGAGGAATCTGCGGAACAAGTTGAATTAATCGGAAAACCTGATCAAATCGAGGTCGTTTCAGCGCACATGCAAGGCCGCAAACCAGAGTTCAAATGACTATCGCAGAAATGCGCGTCTAGCGTCCCTGGCCAGGTGATACCGCATCTCAAGATCAGCAATTTTCGCCATCGCGGTCTTTCGAGCATCTGGATCGGTTATTTTTGGGTAAACTTTTCGGGCAGCGTCCAATTCTTTTTTGATCTCGAATTCCTCGGGCAAAACACCGGCTTGCGCCATGATCCGATGGCCTGCGGCAATCGCGGGATCTGAAAGCGCTTCGGGCGAGCGATCTGGTAAAGGCTTACCTTCGCCTTCCAGTCCCTTTAGCTGACCTTCGGCCTGTGCTTTCTTGATCTGGCGTTCCACCAGCTTTCCTAATGATCCAAGCATAATCAAATAATACCTGACAGTCGGTCAGGGTAAAAGCACTCAACGAACTCGGTTGGTCACAAGGTATGCGGCGCCACCTGCTAAAAGACCCACGACAGCAGCGCCAAGCCCGAAGACAGTGATACCCGACGCGGTAATCGCAAAAGTCAGAATAGCTGCTTCGCGCTCGGCAGGGACTTCAAGTGCCGCAAAGATCGAATTGGCCATTACGCCAATTAGCGCGACGCCTGTCAGGGTGCCCATCAGTAAGGGATCTGCGTGCGCCGCGAATCCAGTAATGGCAACCGCGAAGACACCAAATAGGCAATAAAAAACACCGGCCATAAACGCTGACCAATAGCGCTGGGTTGGATTTGGATGGCTATCCTCATTGGAACACATCGCAGCGGTTATAGCGGCCAGACAGGTCGCAGGGGCACCGAAAGGACCAGACAGAATGCTCGCGCCACCGACAGCCGAAAACAGTTTGCCCGGGTTGGGAGCATAGCCGAAGCTTCGCATTACCGCGATGCCAGGGATGTTTTGTGTGGCCATTGTGACGATAAACAGGGGAAGGCCTATCCCAATGGCGGAAGCTACCGAAAAGGTCGGCATCGTCCAAACGGGAACAGCCGCCAGCTGTTCGGGGCTGACTGAATTGTTCCCGGCGCTGAGGACCACGACGATTGCGGCCGCTATCACAGCTGACGGAACTGCAATTAACCTGTTGATCCGCCCGGCGACGAACCATGTTACGATGACGGGTAACACCTGCCACGGCATTTCGACTGCCGCTTTAAAGGGCACTATGCATAATGGCAGCAACACACCGCCCAACATTGCTTGCGCCAAAGTTGTCGGTATTGCTGCTGCCAAACGACCAAGTGGGCGCCATAATCCAGCGAGAAATGTTAGCGCACCTGCGCACAAAAATGCGCCGACCGCCCCCGAAAAGCCCGCGGCAGGCGTGGCGGAAACAGCCAGAAGAGCGGCCCCCGGCGTGGACCAAGCGACGCTAATCGGTTCTTTGTACCAAAGGCTGAGAATGATCGCCGTCAACCCCATCGCCACTGCTGCCATTGATAGGCCAGAGGCAGCTTGGGAAGATGATGCGCCCATAGCGTCAAGACCTTGCAGAACAATCGGGAACGAGCTGAAGAAACCGACAACGGCCACCACCAGTCCGGTCGAAATGGTTTGTATCGGGGGAAGAGATAGCGCCATCTTGACCTCGGGAGTTGTCACTGGCTTGTGCTATCAATCGCAAGCAGGGGTGAACAGGGGTAAATGATTGGTTGAAATGAAAGCCCCGCCGAAGCTTGTCCGGCGGGGTTGTATAGATTTCTGAACTACGAATACAAAATATCAGGCGATTTCGGCCAGACGCGCAAGCGCCTCGTTCAACTTCGCCTCTTCTTCTTCACGGGCCGCGAGGTTGGCTTTGGCTTCCTCAACCACTTCCTCCGGTGCCGAAGCCACGAATTTGGGATTATTCAGGCGCCCACGCAATCCGCCCAGTTCTTTGGCAAGCTTGCCTTTTGCTTTCTCTAACCGTTCTTTTTCCGCGCCGATGTCGATGATATCCGCCAACGGTAGGCCGAAAGAAGCGCCGGGTGCTGCGATTGAGATCGTGCCTTTGGGTAGTTCATCCGACTTAGTCAAGCTGTCGATCCGCGCCAGTCGTTTGATCAGCGTCTCATTGCGGTCCCAAGCGACCTGGCCGTTCGCATCGATCTCGGTCACCAGCATCGGCACGTATAGGCCAGCAGGTACCCGCATCTGCGCGCGGGCCGAGCGGGTGTTTTCGATCAATGAGATGACCCAGTTCATCTCTTGATCCGCATCAGCGTCAATCAGGTCGGCGGCGACATAGGTCGGCCAGTCAGCGTGGACAACCAATTTGACACGGTTGCCGGTCAGGCCCCAAAGCTCTTCGGTAATGAAGGGCATGATCGGGTGCAGCAGGACCATGCACTGATCCAGTACCCAACGCATGGTGGCGCGAGTTTCGGCCTGCGCCGCGGTGTCGTCTCCTTGCAGCAGCGGTTTGGACAGCTCCACATACCAGTCACAGACCTTACCCCAGACGAAGGCGTAAAGTCCATTTGCCGCATCGTTGAAACGGTAGCTGTCCAGCGCTGCGTCAACTTCTTCACGTACACGGGCGGTTTCACCGATAATCCAGCGGTTTACGGCTGCCTTAGGTTTCAGGTCGGTTACATCCAGCTGCGGAACGGCGTCGGTAAAGACTTCGTTCATCTCGGCAAAACGGACGGCATTCCAAAGCTTGGTACCGAAATTGCGATAGCCGGTGATGCGTTCGCGGGACAGTTTCAGCACGCCGCCAATCGCCGCCATCGAGGCATTGGTAAAGCGCAGAGCGTCGGCGCCGAATTCGTCTACGATCTCTAGCGGGTCGATGACGTTGCCGGTGGTTTTGGACATCTTCTTGCCCTTCTCGTCGCGGACTAGCTGGTGCAAGTAAACGGTGTGGAATGGGACTTTGTGTACCACGGCCAACTGCATCATCATCATCCGGGCAACCCAGAAGAACAGTATGTCGAACCCAGTGACCAAAATATCAGTCGGGAAGTAACGCTGCAGTTCCTCTGTCTGCTCTGGCCAGCCAAGTGTGCCGATAGGCCAGAGACCGGAGGAGAACCATGTGTCAAGGACGTCAGGGTCGCGCCAAACCGGGTAAATCAGTTTGGTTGGGTCTTGCCCAACTGCGTATTGAGCCAGGCTTTCAGCGAATTGATGAATCGCCTCGTGCTTGTCCGCGACTTCAATAACGGTGGCGTGGCTTAGCGGGCTGGGAATGTCAGCGTTGTCGTCAGTGAACTTTTCAATCACTGCATCGAAACTGGGCGCGCATTCCATAACATTGCCACGGTGCAGCATGCCGCCTTCGCTTAACAAACGACCCAGTTCGACTAGATCCAGGTTGCCGTCGTTCTCGTCATCGATGAAATCTTCCGCCGACAGGTCCAGGCCATACCAAACAGGAATTTGGTGCCCCCACCAAAGTTGGCGCGAGATGCACCAGGGCTCGATGTTTTCCAGCCAGTGGTAATAGGTCTTCTCACCCGACTCGGGGATGATTTTGACAGTGCCGTCCTTGACCGCGTCGAGCGCGGGGCCAACGACCTTGGCGGCGTCGACAAACCACTGGTCGGTGAACATTGGTTCTATGACTACTTTCGAACGGTCGCCGAAGGGCTGCATGATCGGTTTGCTTTCGACCAACGGAACCAGCTTGTCCGCGCCTTCGTGATCAGGTTTCAAAGCGGTTGATCCCAAGCGCGGATCATCCGCGCGGGTCATCACGGCCAGACCGTCAGCAGTGATCTCTTCGACCACCTTCGCACGCGCCTCGAACCGGTCGAGGCCGCGCAGGTGATCGGGGATCAGGTTGATCGCGTCGATCTCGTTCTCGGTGAACTCTTTGCCGCGCGCGTATTCCTGAGCCTTGTCCGCTTCTTCCGCGTAAGGCGCGCCATCGGCCCGCATCGCGCCTTTGGTATCCATCAGGCGGTACATCGGAATACCGCCGCGCTTGGCGACCATGTTGTCGTTGAAGTCATGCGCGCCGGTGATCTTCACCGCGCCCGAGCCGAAATCGGGATCAGGGTAGTCATCGGTGATGATCGGGATCTGGCGGCGATGCTCTTTCGGGCCCACCGGGATTTCGCAAAGCTTGCCAACGATGGGAGCGTACCGCTCATCCGAGGGGTGAACCGCAACCGCGCCGTCGCCCAGCATGGTTTCAGGGCGCGTCGTGGCGATCGAGATGTAATCGCGTTCTTCCTCGAGGATGATATTCCCGTCCTCGTCCTTTTCGACATAGGTATAGGTCTCGCCCCCGGCCAGCGGGTATTTGAAGTGCCACATGTGGCCCGCGACTTCGACATTTTCAACCTCAAGATCCGAAATCGCGGTTTCGAAATGCGGGTCCCAGTTGACGAGGCGCTTGCCGCGATAGATCAGGCCTTTTTCGTACATGTCGACGAATACCTTTATAACGGCATCGTGGAAATTGGCCGAATTCTCATGCCCCGTGCGCGGGTCACCCGCCGCCCCCGCCATAGTAAACGCATTGCGCGACCAGTCGCACGAGGAACCGAGGCGTTTTAGTTGTTCTATGATCGTGCCGCCGTACTCGCCCTTCCATTCCCAGACTTTCTCAAGGAATTTCTCACGTCCCAACTCGCGTCGCCCGGGCTGTTGAGTAGCGGCAAGCATTTTTTCGACCTGCATCTGTGTTGCGATACCGGCATGGTCCTGTCCAGGCTGCCACAAAGTATCGAACCCACGCATGCGGTGCCATCGGATCAGTATGTCTTGCAATGTGTTGTTGAATGCATGACCCACATGCAGCGCGCCTGTCACGTTCGGCGGCGGGATCATGATGGTAAAGCTTTCGTCGCGTGATTTGTTTGCGCCAGCCTTGAAGGCTTCAGCCTGTTCCCAAGCCTTGTATATCCGGGCCTCGGCCTCGGCCGCATTGAATGTCTTTTCCATCGCCATCGGGTGCGTCCTGCGTCAACGAATTTGGGTCAGCGCCTGCAATAACGAATGGACGCAAAAAGGGGAAGGGGCCGCGCGCAACCTCCCGCTTTGAACTACGGGTTTGAAAAACTCAGGCTTTGGCTGATGCTTCAGATCCGTAAAGCTGTAGGTTTTTAGACGCGCCTTGCGCCATGGCTTTGGCTTGATCCAAGCGGATTTGTGCATGCAGGTTCAGAGCATCGGCAGAAAACAATTCAGTGGGTGCCGGAATTTGGATGAAATTCCCTACTTTATCGCTGCCTCTTGCCAGCATTGCATAATCGCGGTCGGCAATTTTCTGTTGCGCGTTTGGGTTTAAATACCGGATTGCCAAACCGATCCTGCGGTCGTTTGAAACGTTGGGACCTGATCCGTGAATCGTCAACCCATGGTGCAAAGACATTTGCCCCGGTCGCAATTCGATATGAGTTTTATCTTCTTCTGCAACGTCCACGGCCACTTCCTGACCGCGTGACAGCAGGTTGTTGTCCGAGAAAGTGTCGTTGTGTGGAAGGATAGGGTTTTTGTGGCTGCCTTTGACGAAATCCATACAACCACTTTCAACAGTCGCTGGCGACAGCGCGATCCAGGCGGTTAGTTGGTCTGGCGTTTCTCCCATACCCCAATAGGTCAGGTCCTGATGCATTCCGACGACCTGGGTGGTTCGAGGTTCTTTGATGAACAACTCCGCCGACCAAAGCAGAATATCTGGCCCCAAGACACCTTGAACAACATCCAAAACGCGGGGATCAAGTGCTATACGAGCTACTGACGGCATGACCACATGGGCGTTGACACGTTTGTACATATTCAATGGCAGCGGAAGGTCAGCTTCGCGCCAACTGTCCTCAATTTCTTCCAGCTCGTCACGAAGTCGCGCGGTTTCCGCCTCCGAAAACACAGTTATTGGAAAAACAAAGCCGTTTCCCCAGTAATCTGAGACCGCTTGATGGGTTAATTGACCATTTGAAAGTGGAACTGAAGCAGGCATGGGCCCTCCGACATACCGGTTTAGGCTCATGCTATGAGAAGGATTGTACAGCGCCACGTCAAATTCAGACAAGCGTGTCGCAATCAGGCTATCTGGCGATAATTTTTGTAGGCCGCTGGACAAGAGAAAACCACGCGCTAGGGTCGCAGCCAAAAGTCAGGCATAGGATTGCTCCATGGAAAAGTTTGGAAAAAGCCAACCCGTCAAACGTACCGAAGATCAGCGTTTCTTGACTGGGCAGGGCACCTATATGGATGACTCTGTTCCTGAAAATGCTCTGTTTGCGGCATTCTTTCGCAGCCCGGTCGCACATGCAAAAATCACATCGCTAGATCTTGAAGCTGCACGCGCGTCAGAAGGTGTGCATTTGGTGATGGCATGGGAAGATTTGGTTTCCACCGGTATCGATACTGTAATGAGTGCAACGACGGTGGCCAATCGGGACGGGTCGCAAGCTGCGGGACCCGAACGGCACATGCTGGCCAAAGGGCGTGTTCGGTTTGTTGGCGAGCCGGTTGCTGTCGTCGTTGCCGATACGCCGATACAGGCACGAGACGCGGTCGAACTAATCTGGATGGAGACGGACGATCTTCCGGCGAAGATGGACGTTGCGGCCGGAGGCGAGGTCTTGCATCCCGAGGCGCCAGACAATCTTGCGTTTGATTGGGGGCTTGGAGACGAAGCCGCGACAGAGGCCGCATTTCAAAGTGCCGCATATACCGTTTCGTTGGACGTCCACGACAACCGCGTCATTGTCAATTCGATCGAGCCACGTGGCTGTCAGGCCACTTGGTTCGAAGAGCGCCTGCATTTTGCCTATGGTGGACAAGGTGTCTGGGGCATGAAGGCGCAACTTGCCAATAAGCTAAAACTGGAACCAGACTCGATCCGTGTGACAACTCCAGATGTCGGTGGCGGATTTGGCATGAAGGCGATGCCCTATCCCGAGTATTTCTTGATCGCGGTTGCCACCATGCAGCTAAAGCAGACTGTTCACTGGATGTCTGACCGATCCGAAGCGATGCTGTCGGACCACCATGGTCGTGATCTGACTTCACTGGCAGAATTGGCATTTGACCAAAACTACAAGATCACTGCTTATCGGGTACACTCCAGATGCAACTTGGGCGCATATAACAGTCATTTCGCGCAAGCCATCCAAACCAACCTTTTCAGCCGTGTTTTAATGGGCGTTTATGATGTGCAAACAACCTATTTGCGGGTTGAGGGGTTTTACACCAATACGACTCAAGTTGATGCCTATCGTGGCGCTGGTCGGCCCGAAGCGATCTACGTACTTGAACGGGTTATTGATAGGGCCGCGCGTGAACTGAGTATTGACCCGTGGGAGTTGAGGCGGAGGAATTTCATCCGCCCAGATGCATTTCCTTACGAATCCGCCACTGGTGAGACTTATGACGTGGGAGAATTTGACATGGTCCTGTCGCGCGCGAACTCTCAGTCCGAAGGTTTTGCCCAACGCAAGGCGGCAGACGCCCAGCAAGGCCTGATCCGCGGACAAGGTTTATGTTATTACATCGAAAGCATTCTGGGCGACCCCAACGAAGGCGCCAAAGTCGAGTTTTGCGAAAATGGAACTGTAAACCTTTATGTCGGCACCCAATCGAACGGGCAGGGGCATGAAACGGTCTACGCTCAGTTCCTTTCAGACCAGACCGGAATTCCGGCTGAGCGGATCAATGTCGTGCAAGGCGATAGCGATAGGTTGGCGCAGGGTGGTGGCACCGGCGGTTCCCGTTCGGTGACAACGCAAAGCAATGCTACTTTGGTCACGATTGACACGATGATTGCCGCATTCACGCCTTATCTTGCGGATAAAATGGGCGTTGAGGAAAGCATTTTGACATTCGATCATGAAACATTTCGCGCGCCTGGTTCTAACCTGACGCCCACGCTGATCGAGGCCGCAGAAATGGCTCGGGCTGACGGGCGAAGTGACCTGTTACAGCATGAGGCCCGCGCCAGATTGGAGGCGCGTAGCTATCCAAACGGAGCGCATGTTGCCGAAGTTGTGATCGATCCCAAAACCGGGGAGTCTCGGGTAGAGCGGTACATAGTGGTCGATGATTTTGGAAATCTTATCAACCCTTTGCTGGCCGAGGGGCAAGTCCACGGTGGTGTTGTGCAGGGAATTGGACAGGCCTTGAATGAGCATGTTGTGCATGATGCTCAAGGGCAACTGCTCACGGCTTCGTTCATGGACTACGCCTTGCCCCGCGCCGCTGACGTACCCATGATTAAGTTCACCTCGGCGCCCGTTCCATCAACTGCAAACCCCATGGGTATGAAAGGCTGTGGCGAAGCGGGGACCGTAGGCGCATTAGCGGCCGTGGCGAACGCGGTTCAAGATGCGCTCTGGGATTTTGGGGTGCGGCAAGCGGATATGCCATTCACTCCTCATAAGGTATGGGAATTGCTGAACGATGGTTCTGTCGCGGCTAAGTAGAAAGGTTCTGGGGTGGCTCGGGAGGCCTTTGCGGTCCGAGCATTCTGCAGAAACACGCCACCGAGAACCTGTCAGCCACGTCATCATCCTTGACGGTACGATGTCGACCCTGAACCCGGGTTTTGAAACTCACGCCGGTCAAACCCTGCGTTTGTGTCGCGAAATGGGCAGTAAAGTTTCAGTTTTCTACGAGGCAGGCGTGCAATGGGAAAGCTGGAAATCCTCGCTGGATGTGATGATGGGACGCGGTATAAATCGACAGATTCGGCGTGCTTACGGTTATCTTGCCTCTCGCTACAAGCCGGGCGACAAGATTTTCTTCATCGGGTACTCGCGCGGTGCTTACGGTGTTCGCAGTTTGGCGGGTGTAATCGATATGATTGGCTTGCTGAAGGCGGAGCACGCGACGGAACGAAATATCCTGCAGGCCTATCGTCACTATGAATGCAACTCCAATGGCGAAGCTGCGGCAACTTTTAGCAAAGCTTTCTGCCATGAGAATATCTCTATCGAAATGGTTGGCGTCTGGGATACGGTCAAGGCGCTTGGTTTGCGCCTGCCATTGCTTTGGCGCTGGACCGAAGAACGCCACTCGTTCCACAACCACCAGCTTGGCCCGGCAACGCGTCACGGATATCACGCCATCGCTTTGGACGAGACTCGAGAAGTTTTTGAACCGGTGTTGTGGCAATGTACCCCAGACTTTAAGGGCCACGTTGAACAGGTTTGGTTTCGGGGAACTCATGGAGATGTAGGCGGTCAGTTGAACGGTTTTGAGGAGGCCCGTCCGCTGAGCAACATCTCACTTATATGGATGCTGGATAAGACCGAACTGCATGGCCTGCCACTGCCCGACGGTTGGCGAGACCGTTTCCCTACAGACTCTGCCGCGCCATCCGTGGGAACCTGGAGGGGCTGGGGAAAGATATTCCTACTTCGCAAGCACCGAAAAGTGGGAAGGGATCAGTCTGAACGCTTGCACGTCTCGGTTTCACCCGACGAACTGCCCAAATGGGTACCTATCCCGGATTTACCATCACATCCCGCGCAGTAGATTGATTAGTTGGGAATGCAGACGTCTGTAACTGGCTCAAGAAACAGATGCGGATTTTTCAAGCGGTCAAATCGATACCTGCGTGGTGACCAATTGAAGTACTCAAAACCTTCAGACCTCCCAATTTCGCGATTGACAACCAAGACGCCGTGCAAAAATTGCTTTGACGTGTCTTTGAGGCCTGTTCTTGTCGTATAGAACGAGAAGCCTCGCAGTTCGTGGAAAGTGTTGATCTCCGAATATGGCCAGTGATTTGCAATGCAATACGGAAATCCGCCAGAAATTACCCGTGCCTGAATAAGAATCATAGGAATTGCGAGTAGCGACCAAAGCGCGGCAGCGGTTGCAATCGCCATTCCCGCTTTCGCAAATCCAGTCGGTTGAACTTTGCCGTCTCTTCCTGACCAAATGAGAAAGCTTGAAGCGACAGCAATCGTCAGGGTTATGCCATGCCAAATCGGTGAATATGAAACTCCAGTTAGGAAAAGCCCAATTATAGCGGAAAAGAATGCCAGAGTATTGGCAATAGCGGACGGTATCAGACGCACCCCCATCAGCATCAGGCCCGCTATAACGAGAGGTAAAATGGGAGCAAGCCAAGCTAAAAGGTAAAGAACCTGCATTGAGGGCGACAATGTTGTGCCGAGCAGCTTGGGCGCGAACACTGACTGGTTGATAGGCTGTATATACGCCAAGAAAATCAATGCTGCGTATGCACAGTATAGAGTTTTGTGTTTCAAAAACAGCTTTATTGGGAATGCTCTTGGACAATCAAAAAATTGGGGATAATGGCCATCAGCCTTAGGGTTAATGGCCGGTCAGTGTCATTTTTAGTGCAACATCGCTAATACCGAAGTGAATCCAGATTGGCCCCTACCTCCGGCGGTCGCGGCGTGAACTCATTGGTTGGAACGCAACGCCTACATGTGCTTCGCAATATGGCTTGCCGGCCTCGACTGGCAGGCCACAAAACCAGAAGTCTTCGGTCGCAGGGTCGCCGACTGGCCACTTGCAGGTCTTTTCTGTCAGTTCCATCAGCAAGAGTTTCTTCGCCTTCTTTTCCACTTCGTTGACCTTGGCCAATGCTTCTGGGCTGATCTCGTTAGCCGAAGGTTGTGGCGGTAACGGTTGACCGGCCGGGATAATCTGACGACGGGCTGGAACGGCGGGTTTAGCTTCAGCCGCAGGGGAAGGAGAGGGACGTGCCGGTTCAGTCTTGGGTGCGGGCTTTGGCTTAGCCTCTGCTTTAGGCGCTGGGGCTGGTTTTTCCTTGGTTTCGGATTTAGCCGGCGATGCGCCTGTTGCACGGTTCGACAGGCCCAGACGGTGCACCTTACCGATCACGGCGTTGCGGGTGACACCGCCCAGTTCCTTGGCGATCTGGCTAGCCGACTGGCCTTCGCCCCACATTTTTTTGAGCTGTTCTACGCGCTCGTCAGTCCAGGACATGGGTTGCCTTTCAAAAAGCGGGAAAGCGGCCCCGGATTCGGGCCGCCTTCGGAATTCGTATCAGTCACCTATTGTAAACACTGCGTCCCGAGTTACAAGCAGTCTTCGAATCACTTTGGGGCCGGATAATGCAGATTCCTGCAAAACAAACTCCGCGCAGTTTTGGCAGAGTTAACTGGATGGGGCTTTCCACGCTAGCTAAACGGGAAACCCTGCGATTTCTCGTGGTTTGGACTCAGACGCTTTTGGCGCCATTGGTCACTGCTGGTTTGTTTCTGCTCATCTTCACAATAGCCATAGGTCCCGGTAGGCCCGATGTGATGGGAGTGCCCTTTCTTATTTTTCTGGCACCGGGAATAATGATGATGACGGTGATCCAGAACGCTTTCGCAAACACTTCGTCGTCGATGGTCATTGCCAAGGTGCAGGGCAATATCGTCGACACGTTGATGCCACCCCTATCGCCGCTCGAGATTCTTTTGGGATATCTGGCCGGAGCCATTGCACGTGGTGTTATGATCGCCCTTATCGTTGCGGTCGCCTTGGCTGTCGTTTTGGGCCTTGTCCCTCAGAACCCGCTTTTTTCCTTTGTATTTGTTATCCTTGGCGGCGCTTTCATGGGAGCGCTTGGGCTTTTTGCCGGAATATTCGCGAACAAGTTCGACCAGATGGCGGCCATAACCAATTTCATTGTAACTCCATTGGCTTTCCTGTCTGGGACGTTCTATTCGGTACAGGCTCTACCACCCGTTTTGAACAGAATTAGCCACGTGAATCCTGTGTTTTATCTGATCGACGGGCTTCGATATGGAATGATCGGCGTGTCTGACAGTTCACCATACCTGGGAACCGCTATCTGCATTTTTGCAACGTTTTTGGTGTGTGGAATCACCTGGCAGATGCTTCGCACTGGTTACCGGCTCAAGGCCTGACGCAATCTTGCCTCGCGCCAGACGAGTATGAAAGCTCCTGTCATGATAATGGCGGACCCAACCAGAGTAACCGGGTCGGGAATCACACCGAAGACTGTGAAATCATAAAAAGCTGCAAAAATCAGAGTCGCATAGCTGATCGGTGCTACAAAAGATGCATCCGCCCGCGCCATCCCGTTGACGAAACAAGCCTGAGCGCAAGCCATCAAGAATCCAATTCCCGCCAACGCAATCCATTGTGCAGTTGTCGGCATCTGAAATACGAAACTCACCGCGACCGTGGCGATTGTCAGCCCCATCGCGTTGTTAATTAACAATATCTGGATCGGAATTTCGCGCCCCGAAAGCTTTTTGATGAAAATTAATTCCATTCCGATAACAGCAGCTGCTGCCAGAGCCAGCAGAGCGGCTGGCTGAAAACTGTCAGGTGTTGGTCGCAGCAGAATTAGTGCGCCGGAAAGCGCGACGGCGGCTGCCAGCCATCGCCAAGGGCCGACACCTTCTTTGAGCAACGGAATGGCGAGAACCATAGCGAAAATCGGGTTCAGAAATGAAATTGCGGTGGCGTCCGCGATTGGGATGAATGCGACCGATGCGAACATCAAGGTAATCCCTACCCAACCAAAACTCGTTCGTCCGATATGCAGACCCCAATGCGGGCGGCGCAATTCTGGCCGCAATAAAGCAACTGCAGTTACAATTACGAAAAACGCAAACAAAAAACGCCCGTGGCTAATTTGAAATGGATGCAAAGCCGGACCCAGAGCGTCAGTGCCGAGCGCCTTTGCTAACAACGTCGTTCCCGCAATAAATGCACTTGCAGCGAGAATCAGCAAAGCTGCTAAGGGTGGGTTTTGCGGCTTAGTTACAAACATGAGGTATCCGGTGCGTTAGCCTGTGGAAAATGGCAAGAGGGAATGTCACCTTGCTGATCGAATTTCGATCAACGTAATTTTCGGGGTTTTCACAGTGATCTGTTCTCGCTATACGGCGCGTCATGATCAAACACGCAAATATCCTGCTCCTTCGACGCCGACGCTTTGTTGCTTAGTCGGCCCGTTTGATCTTTGTGTGCCATCAGAATATGGCAAATTCCCAACCAAATCTGTTGACGAACCCGGCCTTTGTGTTTCACTCACAAGGCTTATCTTACCCGAAAGGATGATCCGATGATCCCGTCCGTTCTGCCTACTTACAATCGTGCGCCTCTAACATTCGTGAAGGGCGAGGGCGCTTGGCTGACCGAGGCAGATGGCCGACGTTTTCTGGATCTCGGCGCCGGCATTGCCGTCAACGCGCTGGGCCATGCCCATCCTGCCTTGGTGAATGCTTTGACAGAACAGGCGCATGCTCTTTGGCATGTATCGAATCTGTATCATATCCCCCAGCAAAAGATGCTGGCAGACAAGTTGGTAGAACACACATTCGCCGATACAGTGTTTTTCACCAATTCGGGTACGGAATCTTGCGAGCTGGCCGTCAAGATGGCTCGAAAGTTTTTCTATGACAAAGGCCAAACTGAACGTGTCGAGATTATCACGTTCGATGGTTCGTTCCACGGTCGGTCCTCGGCCGGGATAGCTGCAGCCGGTTCAGAGAAAATGACCAAGGGCTTCGGCCCGCTGCTGCCTGGTTTTGTTCATATCGCTTTCGGCGACTTGGACGGTGTCACAAACGCAATTACGGAAAAAACTGCGGCTATTATGATCGAGCCGATTCAAGGTGAAGGCGGAGTCCGTCCTGTTCCCGATAGAGAACTCAAAGCTCTGCGCCAGATTTGTGACGACAACGGTTTGCTGTTGATCCTTGATGAGGTCCAATGCGGCGTCGGTCGTACAGGCAAACTTTTTGCCCATGAATGGGCAGGTGTCACGCCGGACATCATGATGATCGCCAAGGGAATTGGTGGCGGGTTTCCCTTGGGCGCGGTATTGGCCACCGAAGACGCGGCCAGCGGTATGACTGCCGGAACGCATGGCTCGACCTATGGTGGCAATCCGTTAGGTTGTGCTGTGGGCTGTGCGGTAATCGATCAGGTTGCCACTCCGGCGTTTTTGGATGGCGTCAACCGCAAATCAGGGCTGCTGCGGCAAAAACTGGAAGGCCTTATTGCCGATCATCCAGATGTGTTCGAAGAAGTGCGCGGCTCTGGCCTGATGCTGGGTTTGAAATGCAAGCCTAACAATCTTGATGTGGTCAACGCAGGATACGACAATGAGGTAATTACGGTGCCTGCAGCTGATAACGTGATCCGCCTCTTGCCGCCACTGACCTTGACCGAAGACGACATTGCGCAAGCGATGATACGCCTTGAAAAAGCAGCCAAGCAGATCGAATCCAGCCTGGCCACGGCCTGATCTTTTTCCTTTCTAAACTAAAATGTGAGATCGGATTATTGCCGTCCGCCAACAGTAAAAAGCGAAACGAAATGAATCACTTCCTAGATATTCACAAGACCGATACAGCGGATTTGCGGTCAATGATCAATCAGGCAAGCACAATGAAACAGGCTCGTCTGGGACGGCCGAAGGCGGCACTTGATGACGATCAGCCGCTAAAGGACCGCATGGTGGCGTTAATATTCGAAAAGCCTTCGACACGGACCCGCGTTTCCTTCGACGTCGGTGTTCGTCAGATGGGCGGTCAGACAATGATGTTGTCGGGCAAGGACATGCAGTTGGGTCATGGAGAAAACATTGCCGACACTGCCCGGGTCTTGTCGCGCTATGTTGACATGATCATGATCCGAACATTTGACGAATCCATTCTTACGGAAATGGCGGAATACGCGGATGTGCCAGTTATCAACGGGCTGACGGACCGAACCCATCCTTGCCAGATAATGGCAGATGTTTTGACCTTTGAAGAGCATCGAGGTCCGATCGCGGGAAAGAAAGTTGTTTGGACCGGGGACGGTAACAATGTATGTGCCTCTTTCCTACACGCTGCTGGCCAATTCGGTTTTGACCTTACCTTCACCGGACCGGCTCAGTTTGACCCCGAAGAGGACTTCATGGGATTTGCACGGCAAAAGGGATCAAAAATCGTGATTGAGCGCGATCCCTATAAAGCCGTTGAAGGCGCAGATCTTGTCGTCGCGGACACTTGGGTTTCGATGCATGATTCTCAGTCTGCAAAGGAACGGCGGCACAATCTGCTAAGGCCATATCAGGTTAACGCGGATCTCATGTCCCATGCCAAATCTGATGCCCTGTTCATGCATTGCCTGCCTGCGCACCGCGAAGAAGAAGTGACGTCCGAGGTGATGGACGGGCCCAACTCGGTCATATTTGACGAGGCTGAAAACCGACTGCATGCGCAAAAGGCGGTAATGCGGTGGTGTCTTGGCGTTTGAAGAGGATCACTTCCCTCAACGCGACCAGATCATCCAAACACGCAGATCAGCGAGTGTTTTTACGCTGGCCACTAAGACCAATATGCAAAGCACAGTTTTGGTCATAATCTCCATCGTTCCCTCGATCAACATGGCGTGAACAATGCCTCCAACCACGGTTACAGATGCCAGAAATGTATGAGCCAAACGCCACGTTTTGAAACGTATGCGCAAACGCCGACGCGCCAATGCAAGCGTGCCAGCCGCGAATATCGCCCACATCGCAATAACGCCCCAAGCTGAGAACGGAGTTGGGGATACGAACAGCAGCGCGTCGATTACATCTGGTGGGCTTGTGATCCACAGCCCTGTAACATGGATAACGACTGCCAGTACCAGAGCCACTCCAACCCATTTGTGCGTGGTTCGGCTGCGCTTCGGCGAAAGACCTGGCAATTTACTGCTGGCCAGTAAGGGCTGAAAAAGCAGCAGGACCATCCCAACGACCCCGGCAAATCCGGCCGTGATATAGATTGGTTGTCTCCAAGCTAGCAGCGGACTATTCGCAGCGGCAGCAATTGGCAGAATTGCTACTATTACCAACGCCGACCATGTTATGATCACGCGCATGCGTCGCATCTCTGATTATCCGTTGAAGTCAGAAGGGTTGCAGGACGAAATGGGCAATCAGGGATTTGTCCTTGGCGCTGGGCATGATCGGCCGCAGGAAAACAGTCTCAAACTCACCACTGTCATAGGCAAGGTGTCCATGAGGTTGGCCAAACGCGGGGACAATTTGCGGCATCTCTAGACGAAACTCACCCTTGGCGTCAGTTAGCGTCGCGCCATGACTATGTGGATCTCGCTCATGACCTTCCGTCGTGTGGGCCCAAATTTGAATGCGTTGCCCTGGTAGCGGGGCCCCATCTCCTGCGCGGCGTACGGTACCAGTCATCCAAAATCCTCCGCCTCCTATGCGATCCACAATGGGGGCACCGGGCCGGTAATTATTGGATCCGCCGCGCATTGATGGCGTCGGGGCAAGACTGTTTGCCCTAGCAGGAACAAAAAACGAAGATGCTCCGGCTGTCAGCACGGCACCACCGGTGACCATGAAAGAACGACGTGTGAAAGGCGTATCAGTCATCAATAGGTCTCCTGCAATTCGCAAAATTTGAGCTCGGGTTGGCACGAGCCGCCGTCATCATGTTCTAAACATAGCACGCCCGAAACCAATTCCGAGCATCACCGGCAGAGAATTGCGCAATCGTTTGGCCGCGTGGAAGTCTGGCTTCGGCTTACATTTTCGAAAGTCTTTGACCCCCCGCAAGAGGGGATGCAAACCTCGGCTTTGTAAAACGTGATTGGAAAGGTCTTGAATTGAATACAGCTAATCTTGTCTCACCCGAGGAAGTTGCAGCCTTTCAAAGAGACGGGGCCGTCGTTTTACGGTCGAAATTTTCTGCAGACTGGCTTTCTTTGCTACGCGAAGGCATAGACGCTGACCTGAAAACACCAACCGAAAATTTTACACGTCACACAAAGGACCCTTCTGCTCCCGCATATTTTGAGGACTACTGGGCTTGGAACAAGTTTTCGCAGTTTGAAAAATTTGTCCGGAATTCTCCTTGTGCGGCAATTGCGGCTGAATTGCTTAAGGCTGAATCTGTAAACCTTGTTATGGACAATTGGTTTCTGCGAGAGGCCGGATCAACGTCGCGCCCACCATTTCATCAGGATTTGTCTTATTTTGACTTCGAGGGCACGATGTGTGTCCTTTGGTTACCGTTGGAACCTGTAACGAAGGAAAACGGGATTGCATTCGTGCAGGGATCACATTTGTGGGACAAGCTTTTTATGCGGGTCCGGTTCGCGGATGGGCATCCAAGTTACGAACAAACCGAAGTCGCTGGTAAAACCTATTACGCGCCACCGGATATTAACGGTAATCCAGACGCATATAATTTGCTGCAATGGGATATGGAGCTGGGGGATTGCATATTTTTCGATATGCGAACGCTTCACGGTGGTCTTTCTTCCACCACGCCTACCGAAACGGTACGTCGCTACACCTTAAGAATGACTGCGCCGGATGGTGTCATTCGATACCGCGGGGACTGGGCCAAGGATGAGCGTAAACAGTTTGAAGCCGCTGGTTACCGCGAAGGAGACAGGATTTCAGGTCCATTTTTCCCTCAGCTTTGGCCCAAATAGAAGACCTAAGCCGGGATAAAGGAAACAAGGAACTTCGATCAAGCCTCTTTGACTTCACTAACGCCGTCATGTGTTGCACCCAATCTGTGCATTGACGCACTTTTCAAGTGTTAAGAGTGACATATATCCTCGAACAGCGAACATTGAGCCAAATACTGAGCGGCTCAGACCAAGGGAGAAAAGGTATGAGTTGGAACCCGACCCACAACCCGGAATGTGTAAACGACAGTTCGGCGCTTGAAACACTGATTATCCCGCGCGCACGTGATTTGGGCGGGTTCGAGGTGCGGCGAGCGTTACCATCGGTTGATCGTCAATTAGTTGGTCCATTCATCTTTTTTGATCAGATGGGTCCCGCCGAATTCATAACCGAAGGTGGCATTGACGTGCGCCCGCACCCGCATATTGGGCTGGGTACGGTAACCTATCTTTACAACGGAGAGTTCGAGCATCGCGACAGCCTTGGCACTCATCAGATGATCTACCCCGGTGAAGTCAATTGGATGGTCGCGGGTCGCGGGGTCACACATTCAGAACGCACCAGTGATGAAACGCGCGGTCAGCGTCACAGTCTTTTTGGCATTCAGACTTGGATTGCGTTGCCCGAGGCGCACGAAGACATGGCCCCTGATTTTGAACACCACAAACAAGGCGCTTTGCCCAACATTCAGGATGCAGGTGTCAGCGCGCGGTTGATCCTTGGATCGGCTTATGGCGAAACCAGCCCAGTGACCATGATGTCAGAGACATTTTATCTTGATGTTCAGATGGAGCCGGGCGCATCTTTTCCTTTGCCGGATGATCATGAAGATCGCGGAGTTTACGTCACCGAAGGGTCGGTGGAGATCGCCGGAGATATTTTTGAGTCCGGTCGCATGATGGTATTCCGCCCCGGGGATCGCCTGTCGGTCAAAGCCGGACCGGCCGGGGCGCGGTTAATGCTGTTAGGCGGGGCAACTATGAATGAGGACCGATATATCTGGTGGAACTTCGTTTCTTCTTCAAAGGAAAAAATCGAAACGGCAACGCGGGAATGGAAAAAGGCCGATTGGGCAGCAGGAGCCTTTCAGCTTCCGCCGGGTGATGATCAGGAATTTATTCCGATCACAGAGGAACTCGAGCGCACCAAACCGCGACGAGCACGCTAAAGGTGATTTCGAAAACCCGCTTGCCCGACTGACCAATTTTGGCGACCCTCCAAACCAACGGGAGTGTCGCCATGAAGATTGTCATCGCCGGCGCGGGCAGCATCGGGTGTTATTGCGGTGGATTGCTGGCTGAAGTTGGGCACGAAGTCGCTCTATTGGGTCGTGCCAGAGTTCTTGACCCTATTCGGCAACACGGCCTGACAGTCACTGATTATTCAGGTCAGTATCGTCACATTTCACCTAAGGATTTGACACTAACTGAAGACGCCGTTTGTTTGCAGAGCGCAGAAATCGTTATTGTGACGGTAAAAACTGGCGCGACTGCGGAAATGGCTTCGCTGATCGCACAAAACGTGGCTGATCATGCACCAATACTTTCGTGGCAGAATGGTATGGAAAGCAGCCGCATTTTAAGACGTGAGCTGCCTGATCATGATGTTCGGGCTGGTATGGTGCCTTTTAACGTTGTACCAGTCGACCCAGCCACATACCATCGCGCCTCCTCTGGCGAGGTCATGATCCAAAGCGGTCCGGGCGAGTTAAGCAAGTGGCTTGGCAGTGAATTGCAGCAAATTATTGAAAGCAACGACATAGAAGCTGTTCAATGGGGTAAGCTTCTGATCAATCTCAACAACGCACTGAACGCTTTATCCGGCCTAACGCTTCGGGAGCAGCTATTGAGCCGTCAGTGGCGACGCTTGTTGGCGGATCAAATGGTCGAAGCACTTACAGTACTTAAAGCCTCAGGAATCAAGGCGGCTTCGACAACACCATTGCCAGTTTGGGTCACGCCTTACATTCTTCGTCTTCCGACCCCGGTTTTTTCCCGCATAGCTGCGCGCATGTTGACAATCGATCCAACCGCGCGAACTTCGATGGCGTATGATTTCACGGCTTCACGTTCAACAGAAATCGACAGCTTGCAAGGAGAGGTAATTCGCCTTGGGGAAAAGGTCGGAGTCTCAACGCCGATTTGCCAGCGTGTCGCTGATCTAATTAAGAAAGGAAACTGCGAACCGATGAACCCGGATCAAGTTGTGCGAGATGATCCGGTTGTTTGAATTCACACTCGAAAGCGACTTCGCACCCGGTGCTCACATCGCATCCAATAGCTTGTGAAAAAATCCCCATCGGCCGATGGCAACACCATTGCGTTTCGCACCTTGGGCTGACGGACAGAATATAAGCTCAGACACTCAGCAAAAGGTCGCGCAGTTCCGGTTCCCGCACACGTTCGGCGGCAATCTTTGGTGATACCCAGGCGCGTTTCCTTTGAGCCATCTCGGGGAATTTGTCCGACAGCTTATCCACACTGATGTGGTAGACGCTGGTCAGAATTGGCTGAGAAGTGCCGTCGTTGAGGACTTTGTCATAAGTGAATTGACCAATTGGATCGGGATCAACTGTCTTAGCGCACACTCCAGCCTCTTCCCAAGCTTCCTGTTGCGCGGTACCAGCCCCATCCAACCCATCAATCGGCCAACCTTTGGGTATTACCCAACGACCGGTGTCTCTGCTTGTAATAAGCAAAACCTCGGGCTGATTATTTGTGGTTCGCGTGCACAGGGCTGCGAACTGCACCTTTCGGGGGCGCAGGGAAAACGGTCTAGCAACCTTTTTCCATAGATTTCGCAGCCATTTAGACATTTTGATCCCTTCTTCGACGAAAGCGTCGTGGCCAGTCGTCGATAAATAGGCGTTTAAGGCCGGGTTCTCAACGATTATTTCGCATTGATTGTAAATTCTTATTATTATTTGGAAATTCGAAAAAATTTATTAACGGGTTGGCGAACATGTTCATTTAGTTCTTACGTGCTTTAGCACGCAGTGTCGGATCCGCTTGCGTCGGATCTTCGGGCCAGGGGTGTTTTGGATACTGGGCACGCATGTCTTTCCGGACTTCCGCATAAGATCCTGTCCAAAACCCCGGCAAGTCACGGGTGATCTGGATCGGCCTTTGCGCAGGCGATAACAAAGTGATCTTTAAAGGTGTCCCGCCTACGATCGGATGCTTAGTAACTCCAAAGACTTCTTGCAGGCGAACCGCGATCTCAGGTGTCTCGCTGCCGTAATCTATCGGCACCTTCCGTCCCAATGGCGTTTCAAAGGAACCCGGAGCGCGTCGGTCAAGCTCCTGAGTTTGACTCCAGCCCAGGCGCGACCTGAGCGCTGGCAAAAGGTCGAACCGCTTCCAGTCGTCAGCGTTCCTCACTCCGGACAGCATGGGTAAAAGCCAATCTTCAAGTGAGGCCATTAGCCCTTCGAGGGAAAAGTCAGGTAAGTCCACACCATCGGCGCGTACCAGTTCGACGCGTGCAGCCAACCGTGCCGCTGCGTCGTTAAACCTCAACCCAAGGTCACGGACACCATCGAGCATCGCTTTTGCGACGATTTCTGTTGGTACATCTTTCCAAATAAGGTCTTCCAAAGTTGTTGCGCCAAACCGTTCTTTTTGACGGGCAATGACGCGACGCTCTCGTTTTGACCATTCACAACTGTTCGTCCACTCAATTTGATCCGCAAACAAGTCCCTGATCTCACCTTCAGAAATTCTGACGGCCATGCGAATTTTGGCTTCCCGTGGGTTTCCGTCTGTATCGACTGCCAGAATAAACGGAGCAGACGCCAACGGGTCGCTTGCGTCCAACACGGCTCCCTTGCCACCGGACAGGATATATCTTGGCATGTCGCTTTTGCGCCTTTGCCCGATACGATCAGGGTAGGCCATAGCTGCCATAGCTGCCGGGGACAATTTTTTGGTGCCCTTTCCAGAATGGGCTTCAAGGCGTCTGGTTTCTGCCTTTATTCGATCCAAAACGACTTTGTTCGAAGGCCAGGGCCGGTTTTGTTGATAAGTTTGCCGATTGCGCAAGGCCTCGAGACGCAACAAAAGGTCTGCTGGAGCACCTTTGAGCGGGTCCCTTTCGGCCAACAGGGCCGCTAACTGTGCAGCTTGGGTACCTGCTTGCACCAGCATATGACCCAAACGCGGATGAAGCGGAAATGCCGCCAAAGCACGGCCATGATCCGTTATCCGTCCCTTACCATCCAAAGCACCCAACATCGTGAGCAGTGAACGAGACTCGGCCATTGCTCCTTCTGGTGGTCGCGTCAGAAATGAAAGCTCACTTGGTTCGGCTCCCCAGAGTGACAATTCAAGAACCAGTCCAGTTAGATCGGTTGCTTCGATTTCGGCGGGGGGAAAGGCAGCCAAAGCGCCTTCTTCTCCTTTCGACCATAGTCTATAGCAAATGCCCGAGGCTACCCGTCCCGCACGTCCCGCGCGTTGCGTTGCTTCGGCCCTTGTGACCCTTTCTGTGACCAGCCGCGACATGCCAGAGCCGGGATTGAACCGGGATCGACGCGCCTGGCCCATGTCGACCACGACACGAACATCAGGAATGGTTAACGAGGTTTCAGCAATCGAGGTCGCCAAAACTACTTTTCTTCCATTGATCGAAGGGGAAATCGCCTTGCGTTGGTCCGCGAACGGCATCGCACCAAAAAGCGGGAAGACATCGCACTGAGCTGGCAATTGACTGCTCAACGCTGCTTCAGCTTGCCGTATTTCCCTTTCGCCCGGTAAGAAGGCCAAAATACTACCACCGGTCGCGCGCGTATTACGCTCCGCTTGAACGATCAGATCTGTAAACGCTTCCAACCGCCGTGCGCCTACGCCCAGAGGGTGGTTTAACCAACGAATATCTACTGGAAAGCTGCGGCCTTCGGATTTCACCAGCGGTGCGTTCATCAATTGCCCAACTGGTTCAGTGTCCAATGTTGCCGACATTACCAGCAGCATCAAATCTTCGCGCAAAGCGCCTGCAACTTCGAGGCAAAGAGCCAGCCCCAAATCAGCATTCAGGGATCGCTCGTGAAATTCGTCGAAGATTACAGCGCCTACTCCGGGTAAATCAGGGTTAGATTGCAGCATTCGGGTCAGAATGCCCTCGGTAACAACTTCGATACGTGTTCCCTTGGAAACTTTTGACTCACCGCGTACCCTGTAGCCGACGGTTTTACCCATGGGTTCCCCAAGTGTTTCTGCCATACGCTCGGCAGCGGCTCGGGCGGCCAGGCGGCGCGGTTCAAGCATGACAATCCTGCCCTGGCAAAGGTCAGCCTGAAGCATAGCAAGCGGCACACGCGTAGTTTTACCAGCACCGGGCGGGGCCTGCAAAACGGCGCGACCGCGGGATTTCAGTGCCGATATCAATTCGGGCAGGACTTCATCGATCGGTAGGGTCGTCATGTCGGCTTTATCCGCCAACTGCAGCCATAGGTCCAGTTCCTGCTATTGGCTCAAATTCAAGACCGTTTCACAGAGCATACTCGTCTCAAACAATGACCGAACGTGCTTGCCAACCCTTTCGCCAGCAAATGAACGGAAACTGCGGATCCGGGTCGTAAAGGAAGCCACTGCCATTTCCCCCAGTTTGCCCCTAATCCTGTGCAGAACAATTTCAGGCCTCTATGGTCTGGACAAACGCCCCAGTGCAACGGCAATTAGTGATGTCGCAGGACATCGGGATTGACATGGACACAAAAAGCCTGAGTGACAGGATATTGAAGCACGACCGTCGAGCGTTGGCTCGCGGCATAACGTTGGTCGAAAGTGCACGCGCTGATCACAGGTCGCAAGCCTCGGAATTGCTGGCCCGCTTGGCCGGGGCTGGTCGCCAGTCGTTGCGCATAGGTTTGTCAGGTACTCCGGGGGTGGGCAAATCCACCTTTATTGAAAGCTTTGGCATGATGTTGATTGGTCAGGGTCTTAAGGTCGCTGTGTTGGCGGTTGATCCGAGCTCTGCCAGATCGGGCGGCTCAATATTGGGCGACAAAACGCGCATGGAGCGGTTAAGCCGCGAGAAAAATGCGTTTATCCGACCCTCGCCAAGCCAAAGCCATTTGGGCGGCGTCGCCCGCCGCACCCGGGAAGCCATCGCTCTTTGCGAGGCTGCGGGTTACGACGTGGTTTTGATCGAAACTGTCGGTGTTGGTCAGTCTGAAACTGTCGTGTCGGAGATGTCCGACTTGTTCCTTTTGCTTCTTGCACCCGCAGGTGGGGACGAATTGCAAGGCGTCAAGCGCGGCATCATGGAAATGGCCGACATGATTCTTGTGAATAAGGCAGACGGAGACCTTAAAGCGGCCGCCACACGTACCTGTGCAGATTATGCAGGAGCTTTACGGCTACTGCGCAAGCGCACGCAAGACCCCGAGGACTTTCCTAAAGCAATGACCGTTTCGGCCGTGGAACAACACGGGTTGGACGCGGCATGGAAAGAGATGCAATCCCTTGTTCAGTGGCGCCGCGATAACGGCCATTGGCAGGCAAACCGAGCCGCGCAAGCCAAATATTGGTTCGATCAGGAAGTCCGCCATACCCTGTTGGCCCGCCTGGACACGGCAAAGGCCAAGGCTGACATGGATCGGTTGAAGGACGAAGTGGCGAGCGGTCGGCTTAGTCCGACAACCGCTGCAGAAAAGATGTTGGCGATGCTGAATTGATCAAACAAAAGTTCTATTTCCAAATGAATACAGGCGAACCATTCGCGTGAAGTGCCGACACCAAACATTGCCGGAAAGCAAACTTAAAGAATTCGCACTGTCTGTCTTGACCCTTTCGGCGATTCCCACTACACGCATCCAACCAGTTTTCGGGCGCGACTTCGGGTTGCGCCCCTTGTGATTTGGCCGAGGGTCTTGACCCCGGCCTTCAGATACAAAGGAAGAAACAATGTCGCGCCGCTGCGAACTGACCGGAAAAGGCCCGATGACTGGCAACAATGTCAGCCACGCCAAAAACAGAACTCGTCGTCGTTTTTTGCCAAATTTAAACGATGTTACACTGCAGTCTGAAACCCTCGGACGCGGTGTCAAACTGCGTATATCGGCGGCTGCCCTACGCTCTGTTGACCACCGTGGCGGGTTGGACGCTTTCCTAGCCAAGGCCAAAGACGAAGAATTGTCGGATAACGCGCTTAAAGTGAAGAAGGAAATCGCTAAGGCGCAAGCGTCGGCCTGATCACCGATCTTACCGGATTTAGTGAGCCCTGTACCGTTCGGTGCAGGGTT
This sequence comes from Ruegeria sp. BHSA163, assembly GCF_059613365.1. Lineage (NCBI taxonomy): Bacteria > Pseudomonadati > Pseudomonadota > Alphaproteobacteria > Rhodobacterales > Roseobacteraceae > Ruegeria > Ruegeria sp. BHSA163. The sequence continues at coordinate 15,316 of NZ_JBXWSJ010000001.1, read as the reverse complement.
TCTTTTTTATTTAGAAAGCTGATGGTTTCGGACAGACAAAAATTCCCAAAAACGTGATGCTCTTCACATAAAGATCCCACTAATTGAGTTATGTTTGTGGTTATTCCAATGGCGGAGACACATCGATGCCCAGAAAGTCTTTTCAATTTCTTCTGCTTGTACCGGCGTTTTTCGGCAAAGCTATCAGCACCTGCAGCCGAATGCAGCGGCGAGTTAACCGCCAGCATATCAGCCTGACCGTCGAATTAGATAAACGTCCCGGAACAGACGGTTGACGCAATGCCGCGGAGGGGTCATTCACGCTTGAAGGCCGGGGTTTCCCCGGCCTATATCCAACGCCAATATGATGGCTCTGCGACGCATATTTCTACCTATTGCCCTGTCTGTTCTAATTGGACTAGCAGGCGTTGCCATGGCGATGTCACGTGGGCTGGATCGGACGGCGGCGCAGATTGTTCTGTGTACCGGAACAGGGCCTGTGGTTGTTTATGTAGACGATCAAGGCCAACCAACGCGACCTCCGCACTACTGTCCTGATTACTTCCTTTCCCTTATAGCGGCTATTTTCGCTGAGTTTCCTTTGTTGCCGGGACCACCAGCCCGATCCGGTGGCGAGCCGGAGCGGGGTGTGTCCAGTTTGATTGCATCGGCCATACCGCTTCGACCGGCGAGGGCGCCTCCTAATTTCTTGTGACGAACGATCTCTGGAACAAACTATGGAATTTTGGGAGAGCTTTTATGTCGCTCAAATCTAACTTGCTGACTGCGATGATCTTTTCTGCACTTGGATCAATCGCCGTTGCCGACAGTTCAATCAAAGTAGATGATGCCTATGCCCGATCATCAAACAAACACGCCAAAGCCGGGGCAGCTTTTATGATGATAATAAATACCGGCGAGGAAGATGATCGTTTGATTGGTGCGATCTCTGACGCGGCCGACCGAGTCGAATTGCATACTCACAAAGTTGACGAAAACGGCGTAGCCAAGATGTTTCATGTCAAGGAAGGCTTCGTCATTCCTGCTGGTGAGACGTATGTTTTGCGGCGGGGAGGTGATCACGTGATGTTCATGGGGTTGACCAAGCCTTTTGAGCAGGATGCGACTGTTCCTGTCACACTTGTTTTCGAGCAGGCAGGAGAAGTCGAAATCGAAGTGCCTGTCGACCTGAACCGAAAGGGTAATGGTGCCAATTCGCATTGAACTGCGCCTGAACTAAGCCCGTTTCGCGGCTATAATCTTTGCTTAAGACCGGAGTTGCCCGGTCTTAAGCACCTGAGTTGTTGTTTACCGATTTATTGTACGCATCGACAGGCGGTCCCCTGCGCGTTTGAAGTGTGCTGTCAACCAGAACATAACCGCCGCTACTGCGAGCGCAGAAAAGGCGATGACCCAACCCAAAGCGAACAAGCCGATTCCTGGAGAGAAAATCAGCACAAGACCAATAGCGAGCGCGACAAACCCTGAATTTCGCATCGCATTCCGTTGGGGATCGCGCTCATGCATCTGCCGCCACGCGGCCAAAGACCCGATGCCTACAATCAGAGCCCACGCACCAAGCAGGAAAAAGGCGAGTTTCGCTGTCCCTTCCGGCCAGACCACTAGGATCACACCAATCAGCATCGCACCTATTCCGACCCCGCCGACCAACCCACGACGGCCAAATCCAAGCAGCGTCAGCCCGCCATCGAAGATTAAAAGTATTCCGACCAGACGCAAAAGCAACGAGATGCTCCCGCTTGGCCAAAATAGCGCGGCAATGCCAACACAAGCGGCCAACACGCCGCGGATCAGGAAAGTCCACCAAAGGTCGGCGAGCTGTTTACTAAGTTTATCACGTCGGTCGAGCTCAATATCATCGAGAACTTCGCCGGTTTTTGGATCCTGATCTGTCATCCCTCATCCTTATGTAGATGCTGATACAGCATAACCGAGATTTTTGGGTCTTGTCGCGCGGCAATACGATCAGCGTCGTTTCAGCAAATCATCCACCCATTTGGGAACTGTTTGAGTGGCTGGACCTGTCAATATATTATCAAAGTGTAAAACCCCCGTAGAAGGCTCGAGGTTAAGCTCAAAGGTTTGTGCGCCCGCAGCAATGGCTTCATGCACAAAAGCTGCTGCCGGATAGACCTGACCAGATGTTCCTATGGCTGCAAAGATTCGCGCGCCGGATAAATGATCATAAATCTCATCCATGAAATATGGCATCTCTCCAAACCAAACGACATCTGGCCGCACAGTTGGGCGACCACATCTGGAGCAAGGATCGGCTGGTGTCATTTGTTCGGCAGACTTCCAGCGATGACCACAACTGGAACAAAGTGCTCCAGCCAAAGTTCCATGCATATGAATTACATCTTGTGATCCACCTGCCTCGTGCAGGCCGTCGACATTCTGTGTGACGACTATCACCTCGTCAGGCCAATCGCGTTGCAGCCGGGCCAATGCTTGATGTGCCGCATTGGGCTGTGCCTTAGCGGCCTGCACCCGGCGCGCGTTGTAAAAACTGTGAACCAGCGCCGGATTACGTGCAAAGCCTTCGGGAGTAGCGACGTCTTCGATCCTGTGCTGTGCCCACAGGCCGCCTTCGTCCCGGAAAGTCCCAAGCCCGCTTTCAGCGGAAATTCCAGCCCCGGTCAGGATGACGATCTTTTCCATGTCCTCTCCATATATTAGAACCGGTGCTATGACACGTCGTATTCTATTTGTCTGTTTGGGCAACATTTGCCGTTCTCCCGCGGCCCAAGGTGTATTTCGTACTATTGTGCCGACACATACCGTCGATAGCGCCGGAACTTCTGGATGGCATATCGGTCGTCCGCCATACGCTCCTATGCAAGAGGCTGCATTGGCCCGGGGAATTGATCTGAGCGACTTACGGGCCAGGCAATTCTTGGCCAGCGACTTTGAGCTTTTTGATCTGATCATTGGCATGGATCGGGATAACATTTCCGATACCGAAGCGTTACGGCCGCCGGGTATGGGCACTCCGGTCAGGTTACTTACGGATTTCTCACCGCATATCGGGAAAGATCATATCCCCGACCCTTACTACACAGGTGATTTCGAAGGAGCGTTTTACTTGATCGAAACGGCAACAAAAGGGTTGCACGATCATTTGACATCTTAATTGTCGATAACAACCAGTTTATCAGCTAACCAAGGGACCTGCGTTACCGCTGGGTCGATAATTTGACGTTTCATCAACCTTCGGATCATATCAGCCACATCGTTTGGAACCTGATCCGACCAATCCGATCTCGTAAAAAGGGAAATAGTACGAGAAACTTCCCCAAACGGGGCAGGGTGGACCTCTAGTCCGTCGTGGAATCTTGCCGCGCGCATATATCCCAGTGGGGTTGTTACAGCCCAACCCAGCCCACGGGCGACCATTGCCATCAAAGCCATGTGCGAACCTATCTCGAACCGTTCTTCGAACTCCATGGCGTGCCGGGCCAACTGGCCCTCTATTTGACGGCTGATCAGTTGTTCGCGCGCGTATCGCAAAAATGGCAGGTCTTTTAACACTGCTTCGGCACCGCCCGATCCTTTAGGCGCAACAAGGATAAAGGGGTCGCGGACCAAAGGGTATTCGATCACGCCTTCAAGCACTTCGCCACTGTGGGCGGAAACGGCAAGGTGCAGGCGTTGGGATTCAAGTTCCTCGAATATCTCCAGACTGGGCAGAGTTATTAGTTTGAATTTGGAGCGGGTTAAACTGTCAGCCAGCAAGGTAGCCAGACGCGGGGTCAGGTCGTTGTCAAAGTCGTCGATAAGCCCGATGGACAATGTGGTAAGATGTCCCAAGTCCATAACTGTCAGCTCGCTTTGAGCCATTTGAAGTTCCGCGAGTATGGCTTCTGCGCGCGCAAGAAAGCTGCGCCCTGCCTGCGTAAGGCGCATAGGGCGGCGCCCATGATCCACCAGATCGGTGCCCAACGCCTTTTCCAGGTTGCGAAGTTGCTGGGAAACCGAAGGCTGGCTAAGCCCTGTGATCTCGGCAGCTTGCGCCACAGATCCTGTTCTTGCCAGTGCCTCGAATACCTCGAGCCCACGCAGGGTCAGCCCTTTCATCACCATGCATAATCCTTTTCGCTGCGCCTTTTCTGAGGGGCAGCGAGGATCAGGTCAAGCTTTCCCGCCAGGGATCAGCCGCACACAGCCTGCGCCATCTGGCCGAAGTTTTGATACCGATCCCACAACGCATCGTCTTGCGCAGATTGCGACATCTTGAGTTCCTGTGCCTGATGGGGGTCGGTGAACCACTTGGCTACGGTCTTCTGGTCACTACTAGTCAGCGCCTGATTGGCCACTCGCTGGATGCAATTGCACCTGTCCCGCGTTGCAGCGGCCCGGTCCGATGCCAAACACGCTCGCTTGATTTGCGCAGCTTCCGTCAGTGTCGGGGATACCGCCGTCAGCGAAGTCGCACAGAATGCGATTAAGAGAAACTGTTTCATGCCCTTGCCTCGTCTTTGCCTGACCGGAGAGTTCTGACGACCCTCTCGGCTTGCGCGCAATTATGAATCAAACTGGATTCCGGATCAATAAATAACCCTCTGTAAAGTGAAAACGTTCTCAAAACACTGAGTGGGTACTTATAATCCCTGCCGTTTTTCGCTCGATTTGAGTTTTAAACATTTACAAAAACGCTGTGAATGTTGCCGCTTGCCTATTTCTTTAGCACAAAATCGAGCATTAAATTCTTCTGGAATTGTTAGTTGTCAGCGGGTTCAGTTCGAGCAAAAAGATGGAATGGCAGAGAAAACTGCGCCTACGTTTAGGAGACTTAATTTGACGGTTGCTGATACGTACCTTTTAATTCCCTCATTTCGGGTGAATTTCTGTCGGTCCAAACAGGTCGATTTGACTTTTTAGTCAACGTTTCACTGCTTGACGAGGCCCCAAACTACGGACATATCCCACTCCATGACAGACCTCGCTCATATCCGCAATTTCTCCATCGTCGCGCATATCGACCATGGCAAATCCACTCTTGCCGACCGGCTCATACAAGAGACGGGAACGGTCAAGGATCGCGATATGAAGGAACAGCTACTTGATAGCATGGATATCGAGCGTGAGCGGGGCATCACCATCAAGGCCAACACGGTCCGCATCGACTATACCGCTGATAATGGCGAGGCATACGTGCTGAACCTGATCGACACCCCCGGCCACGTGGACTTTGCCTACGAGGTTTCTCGGTCCATGCGCGCTGTCGAGGGATCTCTGCTGGTCGTGGATTCGACCCAAGGGGTCGAGGCGCAAACGCTGGCAAATGTGTATCAAGCCATCGACGCTGATCATGAGATCGTGCCGGTCCTGAACAAGATCGACTTGCCGGCGTCCGATTGCGACCGCGTTGCTGAACAGATAGAGGATGTGATTGGTATTGACGCCACCGACGCCATTCAGGTTTCGGCAAAGACGGGGCAGGGTATCCATGAAACGCTTGAGGCTATTGTTCACCAGCTGCCCGCGCCGCAGGGAACCGTAGACGCGCCGCTCAAGGCGATGCTGGTGGATTCATGGTACGACGCCTACCTCGGCGTTATCGTTCTGGTGCGTATCATGGACGGCACGCTGAAAAAGGGAATGCGGGTTAAGTTCATGTCGAACGGCACCCTGCACCACGTTGACCGCATCGGTGTTTTTCGGCCTGAGATGGAGATGGTAGACTCCTTGGGCCCCGGTGAGATCGGCTTCCTGACCGCCTCGATCAAACAGGTCCGCGACACCCGCGTCGGAGATACCATCACCAACGACCGCAATGGTGCTGAAGACGCTCTGCCCGGCTTCAAACCTGCGCAGCCTGTGGTTTTCTGCGGCCTCTTCCCGGTGGATTCTGCCGAATTCGAAGACCTGCGCGACGCGATTGAAAAACTGGCTCTGAACGACGCCTCGTTCTCATACGAAATGGAAACTTCGGCCGCGCTGGGCTTTGGCTTCCGCTGCGGCTTTCTCGGCCTGCTGCACCTTGAGGTTATCCGCGACCGCATCGAACGCGAATATGATATCGAGCTCATCACCACTGCACCAAGCGTGATCTACCACGTCTTTATGAAAGACGGCGAGATGATCGAGCTTCACAACCCCGCCGACATGCCTGACCTGTCCAAGGTCGACCACCTTGAAGAACCGCGCATCAAGGCGACCATTCTGGTGCCTGACGAATACCTCGGCGACGTGCTGAAACTCTGCCAGGACCGCCGCGGTATCCAGCTGGACCTGACTTATGCGGGCAGCCGCGCCATGGTCGTATATGACCTGCCGCTGAACGAGGTCGTCTTCGACTTCTATGATCGTCTGAAATCCGTGACCAAGGGCTATGCATCCTTCGACTACCAAATGACCGGCTACACCGAGGATAATCTGGTCAAAATGTCGATCCTTGTGAATGATGAGCCAGTGGACGCGCTGTCGACCATGGTTCACCGCGACCGGGCCGAGATGCGGGGCCGGGCGATGTGCGAAAAGCTCAAGGACCTGATCCCGCGCCACATGTTCAAAATCCCGATCCAGGCCGCCATCGGAGGCAAGGTCATCGCGCGCGAGACCCTCTCGGCCCTGCGCAAGGACGTGACCGCGAAGTGTTACGGAGGCGACGCCACGCGGAAACGCAAACTGCTGGACAAGCAGAAAGCGGGGAAAAAGAAGATGCGTCAGTTCGGGAAGGTGGATATCCCGCAGGAAGCGTTTATTAGCGCCTTAAAAATGGACAGCTAAGGCTGTCCATTTTTACGGCGGGTGGGCGAAAGCGGTTGGCGCAGCCAACTGTGTGCCCACGCGGTGGGGATCGAGGAGTGCCGATAGGTTATTCAACTTTTTTCTCTTTGCTTGGCTCCTTCGCCACACATCGAGAAGGATAAGATTTAAACATTACTGCCTCAAGTGTTGGATGCACTCTCAGGGTTTGAAAGCAAACCGCATGCAGTTAAGCTGCCGAGAAACTTATGTTTCTGGTAATTGGAATGATCTACGGCGAGTTAGAAGTATATGAGCCTGGTGCTCCACCTGATTTGGACCTTAGTTGGAGTGGTGAAAAGAAAGCTAAAGAAATAGTCGAATGGCTAGAACTTGAGTTCCAAGACTTCGGTGATTTAGATTTTCACAATCTAATTAGCGGGCACGTTTTTGCGAATTTCGACGAACTAACATCGAGCGTCTGGAACCAAGAAAGCTCAAGCCGTGAAGTAGTACTAAAGTACTTCGGAAACTCCATCTTGGCCAATCAATTGGATGAAGTAGTTCGAGCCGTCGAGGATCATTTTGAAGGCGATCTATTCCCCGCTGATCATCGCATTTATCTAGATGTATCTGAAGATGGCGAAGATGAGCGGATCGAGTTTCCGAATACCGAACTCGTTCAATCCATTATTGAAGACATACCGAGCATTTTGGAGCTTTTGTCTGTTGTACGCAGCGACATTCCTGACAGTCTCGGGCACAATCAAGGTCCTGATTTCCTTCTGAAGGAAGACGAACTTCAAAGGTTAGAAGAACGTCTCATAGAACTCAAAATTTCACTGAAATCGCCAAATGAGCAGACTGATGAGTTGATAGGTGAAGCCGGCGACGGGTTTCAAAAAGTCGGATCAAAGTTGGCTGCACATATCGGCGAAATGACAAAAGTTTCGACATTGAAGTTTGCTGAAAAATTTGGTGAAAGCACGGGAACTTGGGCAGGTAGAGCGGCGATCCTCGTTATCTTTGGTGAGAGGTTGCTTCAATTGTTGTTGTGACTTTAGCGAAATACACCAACCCACCCGCCCGGCGGCACCGCCGGGCCGCGCCGATCCGCCCCCATGGGGTGGCTAGTTTGCGCCTCCCCTCGGACCGGCGCTGCCCTCGGTTTTTTTGATCAGTTGTTGCAAACGCGTTTGCTCGTCAGGGTTCCACACGTTCAGTCCTAAAACGCTCCGAACTAACTAAAATTTCATCGATATGGAACTTGTGGTGTCGGGTAAGACTGTTAGCGTTTTTTAACGCGCAGTTTTTTATGGAAAATCGGATTTTCAAATGCGACATTTGTTTCTGGCGACGGTCATTGCATCGCTGACCGCAACCACGGCTTTTGCCCACGGTGGAGGCTGTAGAAGTGATTCACCTCCGGGCCAGTGCTGCCACGCGGGCTCAAAGCCCTATCACTGTCACTAACCGAGTTGGGGTGGGCTGGTTCCCGCCCAAGTAAAAGCCATTTATGAAACACTGTAGCGCGATCTAAAGCCCACATTACGGGTCAAAATGGCCGTGAAACATGCCGCCAGTTAACGCTAATCTAAACCAATTATGAAGTTTCCCTTAGGTAAGTTGTAACCCGCCAGCTCTCTCCCAATCTGTTCAAAAGGCCAGCAACGGCCCCATGAGATGGAGAGAGCCAATGACCAGATACATGACTGCCGGAGCAGCCGCTCTGGCCACAACCCTCGCCCTTGGCACGGTGGTTGCCGCCGATACCACGCCCGACCTTCGCAGCACTTGGACGGCCAGCCAAACGACGGTGTCGCCTTCGAATTCAGCCACCGGGGATGCACCGCGTTTTAACCAATCGGAATGGGTGCTCGACATCCAGACGCAACAGGACAACGTGTTCTGGGGGCCCAGCATGTGGCGGCGCAATGCCATGGATGACTGGACACTCTACGAGGCCACCGGCTCGATCAGTCAGGATGGTTCAGGCAAGATCGGCATCGTCGAAAGCTCGTCCGAACCCGCGATTGGGGTGAACGCTTTGATTGATGCGCGGTACGAGGGCGGCAGGATCTATGCAGATTTCCGTAGCCTGCGGACCGGAACGACCTACAGCACCGTTCTGGAACGCCAGGTGAACTGAAGCGTTTTCGGCCCGTCCCGGATTATGGGTAATTTTCGCAGTTGGAACCAGATTGCGGCATTGCGTGTCAAATAACGCGGACGGGTCGAGGCGCTTTGGGAAACAGCCAGGTCTCCACAGGGAGGGAGGCGGGCCGGATGACCGAGGCATTCGTTTCGGTAATGGGTCGGACCAGAAAGTGGTATTCCCCGCCGCGGCTTGGTTTGATCCTCGCGAAACTTTGGCGCGGTGCCTGCGGTGCCAAAACGGTCGTCCGGCCTAAGCGGTTCTTTGTTGACGTGTCTGGCGCATAACACGCCTGCCACCCGTGCCGAACGTCAAATGTGTGGAACTGGCCACTTCAAAGCAATCGAATCTGTTGCTGTCCAGATCGGATGTTCAGTGATTCTGCTGCGCAGGTATTGGGGACTCGCTGCCGAGTCGCTTCAAAACGCCTTTGCAGTTGCAGAAACCGCCTGGAAACCGGGCTATCGAACAAGTTTTTACTTTTCCACTTTCAACCCCTCGCAAAAACGTCAGTATCAGAGTTATCCACATCGTTCTCCCGGCGGATATCAACAGTTTATCCCCGTCTAATTTTCATGCTGCAGTGCTATTTTCTTGTCCGATCAGGACGGTGATGTAACAGTCTCATTACCGCAGCGGATCTTCGGAAAAGCGGCGGGACGCAAAGGCCAAGGGGGCTGCGGCGTCAGAAACAGTCTTAGGATTTGTTTCTTGATGCAATAGCTTACCGGTGGTAGATCAGTTGATCTGGATTTCGCATTCGGATTGGGTGATTGGCCTCTTACAAGGTCGATGTGTAGCTGCGAAACGACATAGCGCGTTACGTAGCAGCCAGAGCCCCTTAGGGGGTGAGGCAACTGGATCGAGAAGCTTTAGGGTGGATCGAACCGGCAAGGCGTCAGGGGTGTCCGAAAGGATGCATGCAAAGACCGCGTCTGAGCACCTGACGCCTTTTCCTATTTCAGAACCAAAGGTTCGTACAGGCTACCGCATACCGCCAATATGGATACGGGGTTCTTCGGCATAGGCCGAAGAACCCCGTAGAAGTGTCAGAAATGCAGTGCCGCGTCTATGCACCTGTGTTCGCTACCTTAGACAACTTACGTATGGCAAGCAACTACATATCGCAGAAATGCGTTGCAACAGCGCAACATGATGAGCAATTATAGACTTTGCTGAACATCCGTCGCTGCGTTCTGAATGGCGTCGCCTGCTTTCTCAATGTCTTTGCCCGCCCCTTTCGCTGTCTCACAACCGGTCAGGGAAAAAAGGGCCAGCCCAATCAGAATTGCGCGGATCATCAGCATCTCCATAATTACATGCAACAGTGGGGTTAGCAGCTTTCACAGAGTGGAGCCACAAGTTTGTAATGTATGTAAACCGAGGTCCACCGGTTTCAGATCAGAAATAGCGCTATTGAGTGATGATGGGTAACGAGCATTGGAATAACTTTCCGTTTTCCGGATCGCCATGCCTTTGATACGATCGCTGATTGACTACGCTGTATGCGCGTTGTCATCCCCATTTCAGCAAAACAATTCGTGAACGACTTCGAGTAAACGACTTGGACGTTCGTCGGCAAGGCGATAAAATATTGCCTTACCTTCACGACGCGGAGTAACAAGGCCCTCCAACCTCAGGCGGGACAATTGTTGTGACACCGCTGCCTGACGCGCCGATAGCAACTCTTCCAACTCTGTCACTGATTTTTCACCCGAGGCAAGATGACAGAGGATCATAAGGCGGCCTTCGTGGCTGATTGCTTTTAGAAAATTTGAAGCCCGCGCCGCGTTAGCAACTAAATCAACCAAATCTTGAGAGGGCAACTCTTGTGAAAGCTGGGGAAGAGCCATTGTTTTCGATTCCTTAACTTGCTCGATATCGCATAAGTTGATCGCACTTGCGCAACTTCAGTATTAAGTTGTCCACACCATTCGAAGTATTGAAGTCAAATATTTCCATATGTCGGGCTCAAATCGATGCGAAATTTAAAGAAATTTGATAAATGTCATGCCTGTCATGGGCCTGTCCACTTTTGAGTTTTTACCGGGTTCGATCTTTTTCGCCATGCATATGGTGAGTGTGGAAGTGTTAAGTTTCCGATCAATCGATCAAAACGGACCGCAAGGCGTCAGGCGACCCGCCGATCCGCTTAGCCCCCCTTGCAGCCCCCCGGCGGCGGCACTAAGACTCGGGTAACACATTTACGGGTAGTGTCCCGATCCACAGCAAAGCAGGCAGGTTCCGAATGTTCGATCCAGTAGATACCTATATGAATACGCTTGTTCCGATGGTTGTCGAGCAGACCAGCCGGGGTGAGCGCGCCTATGACATTTTCTCTCGTTTGCTGAAAGAACGGATCATCTTTATCAATGGTCCCATCCACGATGGGATGAGCCATCTTGTGGTGGCTCAGTTGCTGCATCTTGAGGCAGAAAATCCGAACAAAGAGATATCGATCTACATCAACTCGCCTGGTGGAGTTGTGACAAGCGGGCTGTCGATTTACGATACAATGCAATACATTAAGCCAAAATGTTCGACTTTGGTAATCGGTCAGGCGGCGTCGATGGGATCGGTTTTGCTGGCCGGTGGCGAAAAGGGAATGCGATTTTCGCTGCCCAACAGCCGGATTATGGTGCACCAACCCAGTGGCGGATACCAGGGTCAGGCAAGCGACATCATGATCCATGCGGCAGAGACGCAGAAACTTAAGGATCGCCTGTATGACATATATGTCCGTCATACCGGGCAGACAAAAAAGGCCGTTGAAAAGGCTTTGGACCGCGACAATTTCATGAGCCCTGAAGAAGCCAAAGAGTGGGGCCATATCGATGAGATTGTGGAAAACCGTGCCAAAATGGATGAGGACGAATCCTGAAGTCTAAATCCCGCAGTCATTCGTAAAGTGTGATTTTGAGATTGTAGCCGCTACAACGCTGGCCTAAGCTACAACAACAGGCGGAAAGCGCGGCCCGGTCAGGGCCGCAGGGACGGAGCCCGAAAGGTACAAAATGGCGACGAATTCAGGCGGTGACGGTAAAAACACGCTCTACTGTAGTTTCTGCGGCAAAAGCCAGCATGAGGTACGTAAGCTGATCGCGGGGCCAACCGTTTTCATCTGCGATGAATGCGTTGAATTGTGCATGGATATTATCCGTGAGGAAACCAAAGCCAGCGGATTGAAGTCGTCGGATGGGGTGCCTACGCCCAAGGATATTTGCGAGGTTCTGGACGACTATGTGATTGGTCAGGCAACTGCCAAGAGGGTCTTGTCTGTAGCGGTGCACAATCACTACAAACGTCTGAATCACGCTCAAAAAGCCGGCAGTGATATTGAGTTGGCGAAGTCAAATATTCTGTTAATCGGCCCGACTGGGTGCGGTAAAACCTTGCTGGCCCAAACGCTCGCGCGGATTTTGGATGTGCCGTTTACGATGGCGGATGCGACTACCCTGACCGAAGCCGGTTATGTGGGAGAGGATGTCGAAAACATCATTCTCAAGTTGTTGCAGGCCAGCGAGTACAATGTTGAACGTGCACAACGCGGTATCGTCTATATTGACGAGGTCGACAAAATTACCCGTAAGTCAGAAAACCCATCGATCACACGCGATGTATCGGGTGAGGGCGTTCAACAGGCTTTGCTTAAACTGATGGAAGGTACCGTTGCAAGTGTCCCGCCACAGGGCGGCCGTAAACATCCGCAACAGGAATTCCTGCAAGTGGACACAACCAACATCCTTTTCATCTGCGGTGGTGCCTTTGCCGGATTGGACAAGATCATTGCTCAACGGGGCAAGGGATCTGCAATGGGCTTTGGCGCAGATGTCCGTGACAATGACGAGCGTGGTGTGGGCGAAATCTTTAAAGAACTTGAGCCTGAAGATTTGTTGAAGTTCGGCTTGATCCCTGAATTTGTTGGCAGACTACCCGTTCTGGCCACATTGGAAGATCTGGATGAAGACGCTTTGGTTACGATCCTCACCAAGCCTAAGAATGCTTTGGTCAAGCAGTACCAACGTCTATTCGAACTGGAAGACTCCGAGCTGGCGTTTACAGACGATGCACTCAAAGCGATTGCCAAAAAGGCAATTGAACGAAAGACCGGTGCGCGCGGCCTAAGATCGATCCTCGAGGATATACTGCTGGACACAATGTTTGAATTGCCTGGGCTAAAGAACGTCGCCGAAGTTGTGGTAAATCTCGAGGCCGTGACTTCGGACGCTCAACCTTTGATTATATATGCTGATTCAGCGCAGGAATCCGCTTCGGCAGGTTAAAAACTAAACGATTTGATAGCTTCGGCGCGGTACATCCCGCGCCGTTTTTATGTGAGGGCAAATTGACGATTCAAAGAATATCTTCTGGCGGTGAATTCGAGGTCAAAGTCGGGTATTGTCGCGCCGTAGTTGCTGGCGGCTTTATTCACGTTGCTGGTACCGTCGGCCAGGGGGACGATGTTGTAGGGCAGTGTCTGTCTGCATTGGAAATTATCGAAGGTGCTCTTGCGAAAGCTGGCGCAAGCTTCGCTGATGTAGTGCGCGTGACATACATGCTGTCCGACAGAAAAGAGTTTGAACCTTGCTGGCCTGTTCTTGCGAAAACATTTGGCGACAACCCGCCTGCGGCTACAATGATTGAGTGCGGTTTGATCGATCCGAAATACCGCATCGAAATCGAAGTGACGGCGTTTCTACCGGAACACAAGGCAATCTCGACGTGACACTGGACCTCCGCCCGCCTTTGGTTCATATCTGCAGGAACAAAATTGTCGGAGGTTACCGATGGGAATCCTGAACACTCTTTTGCGGGCCGTGACCTGGTGGAATGGGGCAACCTTGAACACTCAGATTTACACCGCACGCAAGGGCGTCAAGGTAGGCGAAGACGACGAAGGAAATGTGTTCTATCGCACTGCGGACGATAGCAAGCGCTGGGTCATATTCAATGGTGAAGCCGAGGCAAGCCGCATTGACCCTGATTGGCACGGATGGCTACATCGCACTTGGGATGAACCCCCGACAGATAAGCCACTGCCACATAAGTCCTGGGAAAAACCACATCAAGAAAACCTAACGGGTACAGCGTTAGCTTATACCCCAGCAGGTTCCTTGCGCCGCGTAAACCCTGTCGAACGCAAAGACTACGAGGCGTGGAGCCCGGAATAAGCGAGGCGAGCAATGTCGACTTACAATTTAACCGAAATTCTTGTCGGTGGGGTCGTTTTAGCAGGTGCCGTGGCGTTCGGTGTCTATGCTAGCCAGTCGACTGGTTTTTCGCAGAACCGAACTGGTTACGAGCTTGGGGCGTCGTTCCGGTCTTTGGAAGGTGTAGGCGTGGGTACCGATGTTCGTTTGGCCGGTGTCAAGATCGGCACGGTTACAAATGTTTCCCTGAACCCTGATACCTATCGCGCCGATACCAGTTTTTCCGTGGCCGAAGGTGTTCTTATTCCGGACGACAGCGCTATAATCATCTCATCCGAAGGGCTTTTGGGCGGGAATTTTGTAGAAGTTATGCCCGGCGGATCACCATTCTACTTTGAAGCCGGGGATGAGATTGAGGATACGCAAGGTGCGGTAAGCCTGATCTCACTCTTGGTCAAGTTTGTGGCTGGAGACGATAGCGAATGACACGCGCATTGGCGGTATTATTCGCGTTAGCTGTGACGGGCGCATCTGCCCAGCAAAGGGCAGAATCTGGCCCTGGGGCTGCTATGCGAGGCTTGGACAAGGTAAGCGGCCAAACAATGGATTTTGAGATCCGGACCGGCGAAACGAAGGCCGTTTTCGGGTTGGACGTTGCGTTAGGGGATTGTCGCTATCCGGCTGATAACCCAACCGGGGATGCGTTTGCTTATCTGACGATTTGGGAACAGGACAAGGCCGAGCAGCTGTTCGATGGATGGATGATTGCCACGTCCCCTGCGCTGAACGCACTGGATCACGCACGTTACGATGTTTGGGTAATCCGCTGTATCACTCCTTGAGGCGTCTGGGACAGCTGGGCAGTGAAGTCTGCACTCAGATCAAGGGCTTGCTTTAGTTCCGACTGATAAACGGCCCGTGGAATTTCGATCGCTCCGAGGGAGGCGAGATGAGCAGTCAGGAACTGAGCGTCGAATAATGTGAATCCTGTTCGGCGCAATCGATCCACCATGTATGCTAACGCAATTTTTGATGCGTCCTTGCGAAGGGAGAACATACTTTCGCCGAAAAATGCCGCCCCGAGGGCAACGCCGAAGACGCCTCCGACCAATTCTTCATCCTCCCAAACCTCCAAAGAATGCGCATGCCCGGAATGGTGCAGTGAGCGGTACAATCTGCGCAATTCGGGATTGATCCAAGTGTCGCTGCGATCGGCACAACCATCCACCACACCGTCAAAATTCTGATTGATCGTTATTGTATAGCCACACTTGCGAATGCGCCGGGCAAGGCTGCGTGAAATGTGAAAGCCATCCAAGGG